>PUKM01000194.1 GCA_003552325.1 Natrialbaceae archaeon
CTGACTGAGTAGTCAGTCAACGTAGTGACCGGAGCGGATTCATCCGAGACACCCACACGCTCGCCTGCGGACGCCTCGAGTGACGAGGCTAATTCACCCGAGTCGTCGGCTGAGTCGAACGAGGAGACACCACCGAAACGGGAGCAGTGGATCATCGTTGGCTCGGTCATTGCGAGCACGTTCTTCGTTGGCTTCGGTGGTGGGGTTATCTTCCCGATTCTCCCGAATCTCGGCGTCGTTCTCGGCATCTCGCCGTTTCTGGTTGGATTGATCTTGAGCGCAAACCGGTTCTCGCGATTGTTCGCGAACGCACCCGCGGGAATCCTGGTTGACCGTATTGGAACCAGAAAACCGTTTATTATCGGCCTCTTCATCCAGGCCGTTGCCACCTCTGGGTACGTGATTGCCTACGTCTCGCCGCTCCCGGAGTTTTGGTTTCTCTCCGCGCGGGTCGTCTGGGGGCTCGGGAGCGCCCTCGTCTTCGCGACGGCGTACACGATCGCGGCCGACGTGAGCGACGCGGACTCCCGGGGAACCAGCATGGGCGTCATACGCGGCGGGAGCATTTTCGGGTTCCCGACGGGACTCGTGATTGGCGGCGTCGTGAGTGAAGTATCGGGCGAAGTCGCCGCCTTCGTGCTGGCCACGGCCTTCGCGCTCGTCGCCACGGGTCTCGCCTACCGGACCGTTCCAGAAACTCACGTCGAAGGCACGAGCAAGAGCACGGTCAAGCCGTGGGACGTGGATACGTCGATTACCTCGCTCACGGTCGGCCTGGTCAACTTCACCGTCCTCTTTGCGTACATCGGTGCGCTGTTTGCGACACTCGTCCTGTTCCTCGAGCACCACCAGATCGGCGTGCTCGGCTTCGACGCACAGGGGACCTCCGGTATCTTCATGGCAGTAACGGTAGTTGCCGCGGCGGTGTTCATGTTCGTCGGCGGGTATGCCAGTGATCGTCGAGGCTCCCGGATGCCAACGCTGTTATTTTTCCTCGGTATCTCGTTCGTTGGCTTCCTGTTACTGGCTCGAGCGGGGTCGGTTGCGACGCTCACTGTCGCGTGCATCTTCATCGGCGCTGGCCAGGGTGGAACGAGTGGTCCGCTGATGGCCCTCCTGGCCGATCTGACCCCAACCGAGCGCATGGGCCGTGCAACGGGGACGAACAACGTTCTCGGCGACATCGGGGGCGGGCTTGGCCCCATGGTCTCACTCCCACTCGTCGAGGTCGTTGGGTTCTGGCCAATTTACGCCGCGTGTGCGATCATGCCGGTCATCGCCGGTGGTGTTCTCGTTGCCGGCATATACACCGAGACTGGGCAGCTCTCACCAACTACTGAGACCACCTCCAGACACCGAGCGTCCCTGAGTGACGATTGAACAGGATCCATGGCGGGTTCGTCTCTCCCGCAACAACAATCTTAACCCACCGCCGGCAGTCTCTCCCCGTATGGAACGCTATCACGCTGCATTTCTCGTCCTCTTCGTCGGGACGACCGCGTTTTTCAGCGTCCTTTCTGTACTGAACGTCCGCTACGGCAAACGGGCGCTCGAGCGAGAACGGGAGTGGGTGGAGTCACAACTCGGTTTCGACGACCTCGAGCGCGTGAGTGCGTACCAGGCGGTGAAAACAAGAACTGGACAGGTACAAACCTGGGTCACGGTTGGGCTTATCCTCTTGGCACTGTACTCCGGGGCGTTCGGTTGGTTCGTCGAGGCGCTCGAGGGGCTTGGGTATGGGCCCGTGACAACTGGCGTCCTCTTCTTTGCAGCGCTCGTCGTTGGACTCCAGACCCTTTCGATCCCGTTCGATTTGTACGACACCTTCGTCGTCGAGGAACGATTCGATTTCAACGAACAAACGCCTAGGCTCTTTCTGAAAGACCTCTTCCTGGGAACGCTCATCGGGGTCGCCATCACCGGGGTACTGGCCGGCGGCGTTCTCTGGGTTATCACGGCTGTTCCGACGTACTGGCCCCTGGCAGCCGTCGCACTCTACGTCGTGTTTTCGCTCACGATGCTCGTCGTCTATCCCCGCGTGATCGCGCCGCTTTTCAACGACTTCGAACCGATCGAAACGGGTGAGTTACGCGGGGGCGTCGAACGCGTCTTCGACCGGGCCGGATTCAGCTGTGACGGGATCTACGTGATGGACGCGAGCAAACGATCCGGCCACTCGAACGCCTACTTCATCGGGTTCGGTCGCACCAAACGCGTCGTGCTCTTCGACACCCTCGTCGACCAGATGTCACTCGAGCAGATCGAAGCCGTACTCGCACACGAACTCGCCCACTGGAAGCGCGCGCACATCTGGAAACAGTTCGGCGTCGGCACGGTCAGAATCGGCGTCATCTTCGTCGTCCTGTGGGCGCTGCTCGAGACGACCTGGCTGTATGCCATGTTTGGCGTCCCTGAGGGCGTTGCGTACGCAGGGCTGGCGGTTGGGGCCCTGTGGGTACAGCCACTCGCGAAAGCCACACGGCCGCTCGAGAACAAGCTCTCGTTGGCTCACGAGCGCGAGGCCGATACGTTCGCGGCCGCAGTCATGGGCGAGAGTAGACCGCTGATCGACGCCCTCTGTCGGTTGACCAGCGAGAACCTGTCTAATCCGTTCCCCCATCCACTGTACGCGACGTTTCACTACACCCACCCGCCGATACCCGATCGCATTCGATATCTCAACGGACTCGAGGGTGCGGATGACTCGAAGGGCCCAATCAGTGACGACTCGAGCCCTGCATAGGGACCCGGTAGTCGGTTCGACGTCGTGTTTTCCCATGCACTGCTCTCGAGGTCGTAGAGCACGAACAACGCTAGTTGCGTGGAAGGCCCACTGGACAGGTACGCGAGCAACTTATTACCGACGGTGGCTGCTGTAGCTGATACTGTCGGATACAGTGTCGTAGATGGGTCCGTGTGTCGGTATCCAGTTCGATGGGACAGTCATCCTTGTGAACGTACGTTCGTGGTCGCTTACAGTCGGTGAGCCCCGCCAACCGTCACCTACTTTTGTACCCCCTCCTAAGCGCGTTCAATGGAATTGCTGACGCACCGTCGGGCCCTCATCGAAGCACGACTGACCGAGGTCGTCGACGGTATCGACCCGGATGCGCTCAGCGACGACGTCCGCCACGTGACGCTTTCTGGGGGGAAACGCGTTCGTCCGACGGTGACGATTCTCGCCTGTGAGACGGCCGGCGGCGATCCGGAAGATGCCGTCGATTTCGGTGTCGGCATCGAACTCGTCCACACCGCGTCACTCGTCATCGACGACATCATCGACCGGTCGGAGCTCAGACGCGGTACCACGAGCGCCTGGGCCGCGTTCGGCTACGGGCCGGCGATCGTCGCCAGCGACGGCCTCCTGGGGGAAGCCTTTGCCCTGTTCTCTGCTGATCCGGCCGCCATGCAGGTCGTCTCCGAGGCGATGGTCGAACTCGGCGTGGGTGAGGCAACCGAACTCGAGGCCAAACCGGAGACCGAAGCCGAGTACATGACGTTGGCACGCCGGAAAACGGGCGCGCTGTTCCGTGCGGCAGCGGAACTGGGTGCGATCGCCGCGGGTGCTAACACCTTTACCGTCGAATCGCTCGGGGAGTACGCTGAACGCGTCGGTGTCGCCTTCCAGATCCGAGACGACGTACTCGACGCCACCGCAGACCCAGATGCGCTCGGGAAACCAACCGGTCACGACGCCGAAATGGATCGCCCCTCGCTCGTCCAGATTACCGACTTGACACCCGAGGAGGCCAACCGTCGGGCCCGTGCGGAGGCCGACCGTGCGATCGAGGCACTGCAGACCATCGACGCCGCCGACAGTGAGGCTCGCGACTACTTACTCGAGCTCGCTGAGTTCGTCGTCGAGCGCGAACGGTGACGCCGGGCCGGCTTCGAGCAACTACATCCCTTCGGCCTGTGGACCCCCATCCGAGAGCCTAGATTCGGCGACGGCAAACGTGAGCGTACTCACGATACCGAGGAGGGTCCCGGTCGTGAGCGCCGTTGCGAGGTACGGAATGCCGACTTCCCCGAGGAAGAAGGCACTGACCGCATAGAGCACGACGGCCATGGCGATCACGTAAAACGGTGCGTTGAGATAGCGCCACTCGAGGCGTCCAGCGATGTACTCGTCGGTAATCTGACCGAGACTGGTAGTAATGCCCGCGGCGGCAAACCATTGGATCGAACCATACACGAAGGCGGCCAGGATCAGTGGCGCACCGAGATTCCCTCCTGCCGCCGCATCCTGGGACTCCACGGTGTTCAACCCGCTCACACTCCCGAGGACGAGCAATGCCGCCGCGACGACATAGGCGATGAGCGTCATGCGCCCGGCGTACAGTGACAATCGGACCCGCTCGACCGACTCATCGAGGTACTCCCCGAGCCCGAGCCCTCGGGAGATGAGATACAACCCGAGTAAGGCAGAGGTGACACCGAGGACCAGCCCCGGAAGGTTGAACAGGCTACCAAGGAGGGCGAGCGGATAGACGAGGATAAGGATCCCAATTGGGATCAACACCGTTCCTCGCGTTTCAGGGTCGTCGATGACTTGCTTGATCGTGTAGTACATCGACTCGAGGTTCTGGGCCTGCCTGACGACGACTCGTCGAACGCCATCGATGGGGACACGTGAGCGGATGATCGGGACGACCGACTCGTCTTGTGCCCCGTCGGTAACGATGAGCGCGGTGACGTCTTCCCCAGTGGTAAGACTCGCTAGAACGGTGTCCACTTCTTCGCCGACTTTCCGGTTCGCTTTGACGTCGGAGCCTTCCAATCCGGTGACGACGGCTACTTCCACGCTCTCATCGCGACTGGCGAGGTCGTCGTAGATGTGTAACCCCTGGAAAATGACATTGACGTCGGAGTCCTCCGGATCGACCGTGGCGAGGGCAACGGCAGCGTCCTCGACGGGCTCGCGGCCGATGACGGGTGTCGAGAATCCCGTCTTTCGGCCAAGATCGTCATCGAGGTCGACACAGAGGACCAACAGCATCGTCACACAGTTACACGCCTCGGTATTTCCGTCTTCTGGAGGCGTGCGGTTGTCACGGGTGGAGGAGGATACCGTCCCATCACAACGCTTTTATGCTGCTCACGGATATGACGTGGTACGATGGTAGGTGTCTGCTTTACAGGGCCGCCCGCCCGCTTCTAATCCCCACCTACTGCCGGTTGTGTCACTGATCGACCAGCCGGTGGTGCGGATCCTCGACTCGAGTGCCTTTTCAACGCGTCTCGAGTCTGTGCAATCTCTCGAGACGGCCCCGAACGGTCACGTCGCTCGAGCACCAGCCACATCGACAGACTCAGGACCCTGAGTACCACCTAGCCCAGTACGAACGACTACGCCACCGACTCCACCAATGTCCGAATCAGAACCTCACTCCAACGCCGAACAGTCACCGATTGCCGTCGTCCTGCCGGACGGCTCCGAACTCGAGGTCCCAGCCGATGCGACCGTTGCAGACTGCGCCTACGAGATCGGTCCCGGCCTCGGTCGAGACACGATCGCGGGAAAACTCGACGGCGAACTCGTCGCCAAAGAGGCCCCGGTCTACGAGGGCGCACGCCTCGAGATCGTCACCGACCAGTCCGAGGAATACCTCGACGTGCTCCGCCACTCAGCAGCCCACTGTCTCGCCCAGGCTGTCGAGCGCCACTTCGACGACGTCAAACTCGCGATCGGGCCACCAACCGAGGAAGGTTTTTATTACGACTTCGACGACCTCGACGTCGACGAAAGCGACTTCGACGCACTCGAGGCCGAAATCGACGCCATCATCGAGGAGGATTACGCTATCGAACGGGAGGAACTCACCGTCGAGGAGGCTCGTGAGCGACTGGCCGATGAGCCCTACAAACTCGAGTTGCTCGAGGAACTCGCGGCCGACGGTGAACAGGTGACGTTCTACACCCAGGGTGAGTGGGAAGACCTCTGTGCTGGCCCACACGTCGAATCGACGGGTGAGGTTGGGGTCGTCGAACTGCTCGAAATCGCCGGTGCCTACTGGCGTGGTGACGAGGAGAACCCGATGCAGACGCGGATTTACGGGACGGCCTTCGAGGATGAGGGCGACCTCGAGCAGTTCCTCGAGCGACGCGAGGAGGCCAAAGAACGAGATCACCGAAAGATCGGGAACGAGATGGACCTCTTCTCGATTCAGGACGTCACGGGGCCGGGCCTTCCCCTGTATCATCCGCCCGGAAAGACGATCCTGCGCGAACTCGAGGCGTTCGTCGAGGACCTCAATCTGGACACTGGCTACGACTACGTCGAGACGCCCCACGTGTTCAAAACGGAGCTCTGGCACCGTTCGGGCCACTACCAGAACTACGCCGACGACATGTTCATCTTCGACGTCGGCGACGACGAGTTCGGCCTCAAGCCGATGAACTGCCCGGGACACGCCGCCATCTTCCAGGACCACTCCTGGTCCTATCGTGACCTGCCGGTCCGGTATGCCGAGAACGGCAAGGTCTATCGAAAAGAACAGCGCGGCGAACTCTCGGGTCTCTCGCGTGTCTGGTCGTTCACCATCGACGACGGCCACCTGTTCGTTCGCCCGGATCAGATCGAACGGGAGGTCGAATCGATCATGGATGCCATCGACGACGTCCTCTCGACGTTCGACCTCGAGTACGAGGTGGCCCTTGCGACGCGCCCGGAGAAATCCGTCGGAAGCGACGAAATTTGGGAGCGCGCCGAAGAACAACTCGAGGCCGTTCTCGAAAAGCGAAACATCGACTACGACCTCGAGTCGGGCGATGGCGCCTTCTACGGCCCGAAGATCGACTACGCTTTCAAAGATGCCATCGGTCGAAGCTGGGACGGGCCAACGGTCCAACTGGACTTCAACATGCCAGAACGCTTCGACCTCGAGTACGTCGGCGAGGATAACGAGAGCCACCGGCCCGTGATGATCCACCGAGCGCTGTACGGCAGCTACGAACGGTTCTTCATGATGCTCATCGAGCACTACGAGGGGAACTTCCCGTTGTGGCTCGCGCCCGAACAACTGCGGGTCCTCCCCATCTCCGATGCAAATCTGGGGTACGCCCACCGCGTGAAAAACGCCTTCGAGGAGTTCCGCGTCGAGGTCGACCAACGTGATAGCACGCTCGAGCGAAAGATCCGAGCGGCTCACGACGACCGGGTTCCCTACCAGATCATCGTCGGTGACAACGAAGAAGAAGCGGGCACGATTTCGGTCCGTGACCGGTTCGAAGACCAGGAGTACGACGTAGAGGTCGACACGTTCAAGGCGCATCTCGAGCGTGAACGAGATGAAAAACGTCCAGCGCCGGATTTCCTCGCTGACTGAGTACGGTTGTCTCACTGCCTCGAGTACGATCTGTGCGGTGTCCTGCCGTGTTTATCGACGTGGTTGGACGAATCCCACTAACGAACGAACCCAGCACCGGTCGAGGGGACACAAACGTGGGTAACCAGCAGTCGTGAGACATCGATGTGTTCATACTTGTGCAGTCGTGACCAGCCGTATGAACCGAGCGGAGAAAGCAGCCTTACAGTTGCGAGCCGTCGACGTGTTGCGAATGCTGAAAGAGACCCGGACGTACGACGAACTCGCTGCCGAAACCGGACTCCCCGCTGGCGATCTCAACCGGTACGTCAACGGTCACGTCTTACCCGGAAGTGATCGCGCCCGTGAGGTCGTCGAAGCTGTCGGCCGCGATGCGCTGGGTGCTGAACTCGAGGCCCGAATCCGTATCGATGCCGATGGCTACGTGGACAACTCCGGAGCCGTCTTCGATCAACCATTGCTCGATCTGGTGGCTCCTGTCGTTGCCGAAGGATTCGACTTCGAGCGCCCGGACGTCGTGCTTACCGCCGCAACGGATGGCATCACGCTCGCTGCCTCCCTGGCGAGTTACTACGGGACGCGCTGTGCCTACGCAAAAAAACGAAAAGAGACCGCTGTCGAGGAGTTCATCGAAGCCAGAGAACGCCTAGAATCCGGAATCGAGTTGACGTACTATCTTCCGGCGGCAGCGATTAACGAGGGTGACCGCGTGCTCGTCGTCGACGATCTTATCCGTTCGGGTGAGACTCAGGAACTCCTCCTCGATATCGTCGACACCGCTGGCGGGGAGTTAGGTGGCGTGTTCGCACTCATCGCGGCCGGAAACGACGGGATCGAACGCGCCCGCGGACGAACGGATGCAGCGGTTGGATCCCTACTGACCGTCGAAAAGCCCTGAGTCGCAGACCGCTCTTTTATATTGAGTCGCTCGAGCCAGCACGGGATCACGTGGTAGCCTGCTGATCCTGCAGAGCTCACTCGAGCGAAAATTCGCAACGACCCTACCAGTACGGTGTCTCGAGCCAGGCGTCTGATTCGGCACCGAGTGCGAACAGCGCGAGGACGAACAGAAACACGATGGCGAACCCTGCGAGGGAGGGCAACAGGTAGGCCGTCGTCGATTCGACCACAAAGCTGTCGATGAGTGCCCATATCCCTGCAAGTACCAACCCGAGAACGATCGCCGCTGTACCCAATCCGCCAATGAGACGACCCATGGTAGCTCGAACGGAGGGTACTGAAATAAGCCTACGGGACTCACCGAGCATCGCAAACGCGTCGCGTGTGCTCAATCCCGACGAATTGAAGGGTAATCCCGACAGAGAGAGGCCTAATGCTCGTCGTCGTCCCACTCGATCCACCGACAGCGGACCTGGCCGAACACGCCCTCGAACGCGTCGGAGACGACCTCCCCAAACGCGCTCTGGCCGACCTCTATCGGGCGACCGCGATAGACGTCATCCGTGCCGTCGCCTCGAGTGGTGGTGACCTGTTGATTAACTACCGCGACGCAGAGACGTTGCCGGAGACGGCCACAGATATCGACGATCCGAAAGGGGCCGTCCGCTCGCTCACCGAGGAGGCGATCGGTGACGTGACCGGCGTTCGATTCGAGCGCCAGGTTGGGTCCACACGAAGCGCCCGAATCGGGAACACCGTGACGCACCTTCTCGAGCGCGAAGGCGTCCAGAGTGTGGCGGTCCTCGAGCCCACAGCGCCATTGGTTGGACGGACCGAAATCGACGGGATTGCGATGGCCCTCCGTCGGAAGGACGTCGTGCTCGGCCCAGCGGGGACCGGGGAGCTGTACGTGTCGGCGTTTGCGGAACCGATCGACTTCACGGACGTCTACGAACACCAGCCGATCGAACGGGTGGCGAGGGCAGCAGCCGATGGGGCTACTGACTTGCGTGTTGGATTCGCCCCTCGAGTGCCGCTAGTATCGACGCCCGCTGGCCTTCGAGGGACTGTCCTCGAGATGGCGGCCCGACAGACGACAGACCACCCAGTTCCAAGGGCGACTGCCGAGGCAGTGGCGACGTTCGATAAGCTCGGTGTCTGAGCCGGGGAGCGGAGACCGACAATGCTTTTTAATCTGGTCGAAAAGGACCATGTGAGGTGAGGTGGCAGAGCGGCCTAATGCGCCTGCCTTGAAAGCAGGTGGCGCAAGCCTCATGGGTTCGAATCCCATCCTCACCGTTTTCTGATGACCAGCCGTTGAAAGGACACGTGAGCAGCAGACCTCAACACCTTCGACACTGACTTTCGAGGCAGGCGTCGCCTTGGCGGACACCTGTCGGCCAGACGTCTTCGGCTCGTCTGACAGCCGGCTGACTGATCTATTTGGTACTCGAGCACATACACCAGTATCCGCTCATGCCGTCCAAACAGAGACTCACCAACAGACCACAGGTACCGCCAGAATCAGCGCTTGCGGAGGCGAAGGGGACGTCCGCGGATGACCACTCATCGAGCACTCACGGTGCACCGACCACACTGGCTATCGAGTGGGTTGACTCCTCCCAGGACCAGACACAGAGGGAGCGGCGTGACCGAATACGCACGCTCGAGCGCGAGTGCGACCGGCTCGAGGAACAATTGCAGGTCCAGAAGACACAGGTGGCCTACGAACGGGCGAGGTGTCAGACGCTCATTGACGAGTACGAGCACGTCCTCGACGCACGAGCAACGGTGGAGTCACAGCCGTCCGAACAGCACAGTAGCGACCGGGTTCGAGGCCTTTACCAGCGCCTTCTCCGCTGGTTGCTTAGTCACAACTAATCGGCCGGTTTTTTCTCGTCTGGTACCCTCGAGCGACCTATGAGTGAGGACACACCACGTATTCAGGTCTCGGCAAGTGACTCGAGTGCCGTGAAGGTCGTGCGGATGGAACGACCGGCACGTCACAACGCGATGGACGAAGCGATGGCCACCACGCTAGCGACGACCGTTGACCGGCTCGCACAGGATGACGATGTGCGTTGTCTCGTCCTCACGGGTGTTGGTGGCGTGTTCAACACTGGTGCCGATCTCTCGACGTTCGATGGTGACGAGCGGGACGAGGCCAAACTCGACGCGATCGCAACACCGCTTCACGAGGCCGTCGAAACCCTCCTCACGGCACCCAAACCCGTCGTAACCGGTGTCAATGGTGTCGTTGCAGGTGGTGGCCTAGGGCTGGCACTCGCGGGCGATATCGTGCTCGCGTCGGAATCGGCGCGATTCGAGTACGCCTATCCCAAGATCGGCCTGTCCGGCGATGGTGGGGCGACCTGGTTGCTCCCACGGCTCGTCGGTCGTCGGACGGCCCAAGAAATCGTCTTCCTCGACCGTGGTCTGGACGCCGAGGAAGCCGTCGAGGCGGGCCTCGCCACGGAAGTTGTGCCCGATGACGCGTTCGATGATCGACTCGAGGCGGTCGCCGAGACGCTCGGCTCCGGTCCGACGAAGGCGTACGCGGAAGCGAAGGAGTTGTTGGCTCGTTCGTCGACGAACGATCTCGAGACGCATCTCGATCTGGAACAGGCGCGAATCAAAAGCCTCGCCTCGACGGGGGACTACGAAGCCGGGCTCCGTGGATTTCTCGAGAAGGAGACGCCGACGTTCGAGGGACGGTGAGGCGAGTCGGGAGACGCTGGTTCTCTCGCCACCACCTTACGGAAAATTCGAGGCGAAAGCCTCGCCCTTCAGGGGCATGGCGGGAGCAAAGCTCTCGCTGCAACCGAAAAGCTCCGCTTTTCGAGGACGGGGATGAAGCCGACCAACAGTATTCAACCGCCGATGATGGCATAGACGGGGTTCCAACGCAATCTTTAGGTTATCTGGCTGTGACAGTGTGCATAGATGGTAAAGAGCACCCGTCATGCGAAATACGAACTCTGTTACCACATAGTATTCGTGCCGAAGTATCCGCGTTCGCACTTGACGGGGAAGACGAAGGAACGTCTCGAAGCCATCTTCGCGGAAATCTGTAAGGACAAGGACCTCGAGCTGGCCGAGTGCGAAGTCATGCCCGACCATGTACACCTGTTCGTCGGGAGTCCACCCAAGAACGCCCCGTCCCTCATCGTCAACTGGGTCAAGGGTATCTCTGCGCGGAAGTACAACCAGAGATACGACGACCGCGTGAAGTGGACTCGTTCGTACTACATCAGCACGGCGGGTAGTGCCTCGAAGGGCGCTGTCGAACAATACATCGCTGAACAGGAAGGTGACGACGAATGAAGCGCGTCAACACCTTCGAGGTCGTTCCACAGACCGAGAACGACAAAGAGTGTCTTCTACGGCTACTCGACGCCTCCGCCTCTCTGTGGAACGAACTCACCTACGAACGCCGTCAGAACTACTTCGGGGACGGTGACGTATGGGACACCTCCGAGTACCGAGGGCGCTACAACGGCGTCGTCGGTAGCGCGACCGTTCAACAGGTCACGCACAAGAACAGCGAAGCGTGGCGGTCGTTCTTCGCCCTCAAAGAGAAGGGCGAGGACGACAACCCACCGTCGTACTGGGGTAACGAGGAGGACGGACGCGAGCTCCGCACCTACATCCGAAACAACCAGTACACGATTCAGTGGGGAAAGCGTAGCCGTCTCGAAATCCCTGTCGGGCGAGAACTGAAAGACGAATACGGACTCGGCTACCACGAACGACTCCGCCTCGAAGTCCAAGGCAACCCGAAATGGGACGGTAAACAGGGTCGTCTGGAACTCGAATACGACGAAGTGAGCGACACGTTCAGGGCTTTCCAGCCAGTCACCGTACCTGATTCTCGACTGGATTCACCACTGGCTTCCGAAGAAGCCGCCCTCGACGTTGGCGCGAACAACCTCGTAGCCTGTTCCACGACCACTGGGAACCAATACCTCTACAACGGACGCGAGTTGTTCGGACGGTTCCGCGAGACGACCGACGAAATCGCTCGCCTACAGTCGAAACTCCGCGAGGGACGCTACAGTTCCAAGCGGATTCGACGGCTGTACCGACAGCGGACGAAGCGTCGTGACCACGCACAGAACGCGTTGGTACGCGACCTCGTTGAACGGCTGTACGACGAGGGCGTGGCGACGGTGTACGTAGGCGACTTGACCGACGTGCTGGAAACACACTGGTCGGTCAGAGTGAACGAGAAGACGCACAACTTCTGGGCGTTCAAGAAGTTCATCCACCGTCTCGCGTGCGTCTGTGAGGAGTACGGCATCAGCCTCGAAGCCGAGTCGGAAGCGTGGACGAGTCAGACGTGTCCAGAGTGTGGCGACTACGAGAAGACAGTTCGCCACGAGGATACGTTGACGTGTCCATGTGGCTTCGAGGGGCACGCCGACCTCACGGCGTCAGAGACGTTCCTTCGAGAAAACAGCGATACGGAAGTCAAGCCGATGGCACGGCCCGTGCGATTCGAGTGGGACGACCACGATTGGTCGGGGGAACCACACCCTCACGAAAGTCCCAAAGAAGTGCGCACGAACCCGCAAGTTGCCTTCGTGGATCAGTAGCCGAACCCCCAACGGAGGAATCCTCGCGCTTTAGCGCGGGGAGGATGTCAATCGAGGCGCTGTGTCTCTACCCAGAGTGCCCGATAGACGGTCCAGAGGTCACACTCCGCGTGGGACGCCAGTGTTCGACAGGCCTCGAGGTAGCGTTCGTACGCCTCGAGTGACCACTGCTCCGGTGGACGGTCAAGGTGCCCTGCCGATCTGAGAACAGTCCAGAAGGATCGATCGAGGACGAGGTAGGCGTCTGGATCGAGAAACTGGAGGAACGCCGTCCCGACAGGGAACGTCACGCCCTCGAGTTCGGTGAGTGCGTCGATGGCGTCTTCCAGTCGGCTATCCTCGAGCGCGTCGTGTGCTCGCTCGATAGCAGCCTGTATCGTCGTGAACCGATTCGCACCAAAATCGTCCTCCGCGGGATGGGACGTCGGTGCGAACGACCGCCGTGCGTACCAGCGAACGACCCACTCTGCGTCTTTCCACACGAACTCCCCGCGCTGAAAGGCTTCTGGGAGTGTCTCGAGGCGCTCCCGTTCGACAGTGGCGAAGGGCTGGCGGTCGTCGTAGGTCGCCGCACCTGCACGAATTGCTGTCCCGTCCATTACTGTCCGTCACGATGGGTGGCCTGAAAAAGTGATCCTCGAGTCACGGGGGAGATCTCACCAGGGGCTCTGAGTGTCACCGCATCGCCACCAAAGACTCAAATGGGTCTTCATCGCAGTTACACACATGGGATCCAACGAAGGCGTCAACACGATTTGTCCGTATTGCGGCGTCGGTTGTGGACTCACATTGATCGCGGGCGAGGAGCCAGGCGACGTTCGGTTACAGCCCTGGTTCGAGGCGCCGGTGAACGAGGGCTCACTCTGCATCAAGGGTGGGGCCTCCCCACAGGTCGTCGATCACGAAGAACGCCTGAAAGAACCGCTCATCAGGGAGGGCGACTCGTTCCGAGAAGCAACGTGGGAGGAGGCACTCGAGCGAATCGTCACTGAATTCGAACGGATCGAGCAGGAGTACGAACCCGACGCCATGGGCTTTTTCAGCTCCTCGAAGGTGATGAACGAGGAGAACTACCTCTTACAAAAGCTCGCTCGGCGGTACGGGACCAACAACGTGGACAACTGCACGCGGATGTGCCACGCCTCGACGGTGTACACCCTGCGTCAGAGCCTGGGTGCCGGTGCGATGACCAACAGCATGGCCGACCTCGAGGAACACGGTGACGTCTACTGGGTCCAGGGGGCGAACCCGGCCGAACAGCACGTGATCGCCCACAGCAACTACTTCCGACAGGCCACCCTCGAGGGCGCAACGCTCATCCAGATCGACCCACACGCAAACAAGACCACCCGTGACGCGGATATCCACCTGCAACTGAAACCAGGAACGGACATCCCGCTGTTGAATATCGCCATCAAAACGATTCTCGAGGAGGAGTTGTACGATCAGGCGTTCATCGACGAACGGACGAGGGGGTTCGATCACCTCGAGGCGACGCTGGCGGATTTCGACATGGAGGCCGCAGCGGATATCTGTGGCCTGCCGCTCGAGGACATCCAGGAGGCGGCCCGGATCTACGCCGAAGCCGACAATGCAGCCATCTTCACGGGTATGGGCATGAGCCAACATCACTGTGGCGTGGACAACGTCCAGAACGAGGTCAATCTCGCGCTCATCACGGGTAACCTCGGTCGTCCCGGGACCGGTGTCAACCCACTTCGCGGTCAGAACAACGTCCAGGGAACCTGTGACGTCGGGGCGATGCCGAACGTCCTCCCTGGCTACCAGAACGTGGACGACGCCGAGGCGCGTGCATCCGTCGAAGACGTCTGGGGATTCGAGGTCCCACCCGAACCAGGCCTGACGAACGTCGAAATCTCGAACGCCATCGGCGAGCAGATCCACGGCCTCTTCGTGATGGGTGAAAACCCCGTCATGAGCGAACCCGACGCGCTCGAGGTCGAAGCACGCATGGCTGATCTCGAGTTCCTGGCCGTCCAGGACATCTTCATGACCGAGACAGCCGAGTTCGCAGACGTCATCCTCCCGGCGACCTCGTGGGCCGAACGCGGGGGCACCGTCACGAACACCGACCGCCGGGTTCAACTCATGCGACCAGTCACCGACGTGCCGGGGAACACTCGCCACGACCTCGACATTCTCTGTGAGCTCGGGACACGCCTCTTCGGTGATGGCTTCGACTTCGATGGACCCGAGGCGGTCTTCGAGGAACTCCGCGAGGTCTGTCCGATCTATCACGGCATGACCTACGACCGAATCGGGTTCGAAGGGGTCCAGTGGCCGTGTTACGAGGAAGGCGATCAGGGCGATCAGTACCTCTACGCCGAGCAGTTCGACACCGACGACGGGCTGGGCGTTATCCGCGGGGTCCGACATCAAGAACCGGCCGAAGTCGAGGACGACGAGTTCCCGCTCGTCCTGACGACGGCCCGCCTCGAGGAACACTACAACACTGGCACGATGAGTACGCGGTCGCCGACGCTCAGCCGGAAGACGCCCGAAAACTTCGTCGACGTGCATCCAGCCGATGCTGCGGCGCGAGGCATCGAAGACGGAGAGTACGTCGTCTTGCGCTCGAGACGGGGTGAAATCGTGCTCGAGGCAAACGTCACCGAAGATATCAAAGAGGGAGTCGTGTGGACGACGCCCCACTTCGCCGACGCTCGGGCGAATACGTTGACGAACGACGTGCTCGATCCGCTGGCGAAGATTCCGGAGTACAAGGCCGCTGCCGCGGAGGTCGAACCGGTTTCGGAGTCACCTGCATCGGCAGACGACTGACGTCCCTCTTCGTATTTTTCGGCGGCAACCACCGTTAGGAAGAGTCAGTCCTTGGTGCATGGGTCCCATCGAGTCGAATCCCCCACCGAGGAACTGCCGCTCGGTACGCCTCGTACGCCTCACCGTGTTTCTCCGCGAGATGTGGTTCCTCCCACCCGATCACCCGGTTATGGAAGCCGATCCAGCAACCCACAGCCCACCAACAAACTGCGACGGAGCGGTACCAGAGTGCCTGGCCGAAGACGACCAGGAGAACCCCGACGTACATCGGATTTCGGCAGTAGCCATAGAGGCCTGCCGTGACGAGTTCCTCCGGTTCATCCGTGGGTGATGGAGTCCCATCCTTTTCGGCAAACCGTACGGTCGTATGGAGGTATATCAGTACCCCAAAAACCATCGAAATGCCCCCTGCGAGACGAGACACGGGCCTCGAGAGCGGGAGCGCCGGGTGCGGTCGGTATTTCACGAGTAGTCGTGGAATCCCCACCGCAAGCGTGAACGGGACTAGCAGCGTGAACACCGCCGATTTCAACAGGACTCGAGCGGAGGCCATAGCGGAGAGATGTCGAGGCAATGTAAAATCCTATCGCCAGGAGACACCCTGCCTCGAGGTTTTTATCGATCCAGATCCTACAAACGGGCGTGGATACGGACGAGATATCTGACTCGAGCGATCGGATCATGGGGCGAAAAGCGAATCTCGCGGGTGTCGTGCTCGCTGGCGGCTATGCCACGCGATTTGGCGACGCGGACAAAGCCGTGGCCGACCTCGCGGGCAGACCGATGATCGCCCATGTAGTCGAAGCCCTCAGTTCGGTTACCGACGAGATCGTACTCAACTGTCGGGACGTACAGCAGGAATCACTGCAAACGGCACTCGAGGAAACCGCTGTCACTCGTGACCTCGCCGTTCGGTTCGCGATCGACCCAGTGCCCGATCGAGGACCCGTGGCTGGGATCGCAACCGGGCTCGAGACCGCTTCACGGCCGTACAGCGCGGTCGTAGCGTGCGATATGCCGTTTTGTTCACCTCGACTGTTCGATGTTCTCGCCACGGCAGCCGAGGGTCGTGATGGGGCTCTCGTTCGTGATACCGAGGGCTGGTATCAGCCAACCCATGCCGTCTACCGAACGGCGGCGATGGCAACTGCCTGTCAGCGACTCCTCGAGGACGGGGGTGGCAAGGTACTCTCGGCGATCGAAGCGCTAGACTGCGTGGTTCTCGAGGCACACGACCTCGAGATTCCACCACGTGCGTTCGAGAGTATCGATACACAGGCCGAGCTAGAGGCTGCAAATCGGGCACTCGAGTAATCGGATACAAATACCCGTTATTCAGTCTCGAGTGGATCGTACGTCTCAGCGCCGTCCCGCGTCCTCGAGTTCTCGTCGGCGAGTTCCGCCTCGATTTTGTCGGTGAGCAGGTCGACTGCCATCCGATTGACGCCCTCCGGGATAATGATGTCGGCGTGTTTTTTCGTCGGGGCGACGAACTGCTCGTGCATCGGTTTCACCGTCTCGAGGTACTGGCCGATTACCCCCTCGAGGTCTCTGCCGCGGTCGATCACGTCCCGTTGAATACGCCGAAGAATGCGAACGTCGGCGTCGGTCATCACGTATACGCGCAGGTCGAGCATGTCGATGATCGCCTCGTCGTACAGCGAGAGGATTCCCTCGAGAACGATGATGTCAGTGGGTTCGACGCGGACGGTTTCTGTTTTGCGATTGTGGATCTCGAAATCGTACTGGGGCATCTCGATGGGTTGGCCCATCGAAAGCAAATCGAGGTGTTCACGGAGCAAGTCCCACTCGAACGCGGACGGATGATCGTAGTTGACCTCGGCGCGCTCGTCGTACGCCAGGTGTGAGAGGTCCTCGTAGTAGTTATCGAGGGGAATTCGGGTGACTGCCTCGCCAACGGCGTCGGCGACTTCCCGGGAGACGGTCGTTTTCCCGGCCCCAGTTCCCCCCGCAATGCCGATCACGAACGATGGGATGCTCATTACGTGGTCCTCGAAAGGGACGGTTATGAAACCGCTGATTGTCCACGCGAATGTTCACGACGACAGCAGAACCCTTTCCATGGCTACTTCCCCCTCGAGTGAGGACTCCTGGTATGGACCTCCCCCGGATTGGCCTGGGAACGATGGGAATCGAGGACGCCTCAGTCATCGAAACCGCCCTCGAGCTGGGCTACCGACACGTGGATACCGCACAGATTTATGCCAACGAACGGGTGATCGGCGAGGGCATCGCACAGAGCGATGTGCCCCGGTCGGCGCTCACGGTTGCGACGAAAGTCTGGGCCGATGCCCTTGCGTACGATGCGGTTATCGAATCGACACACGAGAGCCTCGAGCGACTGGGGCTCGACCGAGTCGATCTGTTGTACGTCCACCGACCAATCGAGACGTACGACCCTGAAGAAACCCTGGCCGCGTTCGAGGAACTTCACCAGCGTGGAGTCATCGACCACGTTGGTCTCAGCAATTTTTCCCTCGAGGAACTCGAACAGGCACAGTCCATCCTCGACGTCCCCATCGGCGCCCACCAGGTCGAATTCCACCCCTTGTTCTGGGATCAGCAGTTGCTTGAGCATGCTCGAGCGAATAGCTATCCACTCGTGGCGTACTCCCCACTCTCAGGGGGACGAGCCGGTGAGATCGAAGCCATACAGACTGTTGCCGAACAGTACGATGAAACGCCTGAACGTATTTCTCTCGCATGGGTTATTGCACACGAGGGAGTCTGTGCGATCCCGAAAGCCAGTTCTCCCGAGCATCTCGAGGCCAACAGAACGGTCGGTGATGTTGCCGACGAACTCGCGACTGATCACGATGCACGGGCCCTAATCGACGGCATCGATCGAGTCGAAGAACTGTACCCCGAGTAGTCACGATACGCGACGGTTTTTGATCGGCTCGACCAGTAGAGGGGAATCAATAAAACGAGGAACACCGACGGTGTGGTACGTGGTCGTCATCGAAGGTGTCAGTCGGGCGACGCTCATTATGGGCTGTTATTCATAGTGATCTGATACAATTGTAATAGGGTTGACACTCCGTGATGGGCGTGTTCTGCCCGCCATGTCTAGTGGCAAATGCAGTACCGACGAAGTCTCTAAAAGCAGCTCAGGCGTCTTCCTCGTCTGGCCCTCGGTACCAAATATGAGTCACAGAACTGCCGGATGGTGGGGTGTGGCTGACGTCTTTCATTGTGCCGCTGGTGCTGGTAGGCATAGTCTGTCATAGCTAACTGCGATATATACCTCTTCGCATCGGTGAATAAATACAATATAGTGTGTTAATACGTCACTATACTTCTGAACGCAGTACCTACTCAGTGGTGTGAGGTGCAACCGTGACTTCACCGTTCGCGGCCACGGTTACGAGACAGTCGTTGTATTCAAACGTGACAGTGCCCTCAGAGCGAAGTCCGTTGGCTCGAGGTTCGAACAATCGTTCGAGTGCATCTGCATCGATAGCGTAATGAAGCGGTTCGAGTGCCGTAACCGACGTCTCAGTGGCTGTCGCCACGGCTTGCGCTATCGTTACGCTGAGTGGCGTTTCATCGAGTCGATCAAACTGAACAGTGTAGGTATCAGTGTCACCAGCAATGGTGTGGGATGGAGTTGTTTCAGTCATTGATAGGTGCCCCCCAAGTGGAGTGAATGGAAGTCAATCTCTTCTTCGGGGGTGTCTGCAAAGAGAATGACTGTTAACTCTGTAACCGCTGCTTCTGTAGGTGGTTAAAGAATTAACCATCATCGACTGGCTGTCCATCTCTGTCAAAAAGCTCGGTGAACAATTTCCGCTCAGCTGTCCGAACGTGTCTGTGAAAGGCCGGTGGTGAGATATCGAGTGAGCCAGCAAGGTCCTCTCCAGTGGCTTCTCGCGGCCAATCAAAAAAGCCGGCATGGTACGCCGTTTGGACCACTTCTCGTTGCCGGTCGGTAAGGGAGTCCAGGATAGCGGCGTCGTTGTGGTGCCTTGTCAGTCCAACACCAGGGTCCGGTTCGACCGCTTGTTCCCGGCGGGCGACCAACGTTGCTCCGATCCCACGCCTGTTGATGTCGGACAACACCGTCCGAACAGCAACGGACTGTGGAAGCGAAAACGTCGCTCGTGTTCCTTCCTCTGGATGACTCCAGACGGCTCGTAAGACCCCACCGTGTCGTTCAACGATTGGTGCCAAAAACACCCCGTGAACAGTGAGTTGTAAGACGGTTTTCTCCTCATCTCGCCGGATCACCGTCGGTGGCGACACAGTTTCGAGCGCTTCGAGTGTCTCATCAGTAACCGACGTTTCGACCGTCACGAACAACACTGTCACCCCATCGTCCTGTGTCAGGACTCCCTCGAGGGCGACTGGTGCGTTCGCTGCCTGGGCCAAGGCAGAAATCGCCGTTGGCGTCCCTATCTCGAGTTCAATCTCGGTCGTTTTGTTCCCGATGAGCGCCTGTTTTCGTTGGACAGCATCGATTGCGTACGCGATCGTTTCCCCCAATTCGGTGAGCGTCGACCGGATCGGTCCGTCGAATCCGGATCGATTGGTGCTGTAGACGGTCAACACACCGTAGAGAAAGTTCTCATAGGTCATCGGAACGGAAAACGCACTCTGGAAATCACGTGAAAGTGCCTCCGTTCGCCAGGCACCGCGGCGGAGTTGCTGCGCAACGTTCGGAATATAGGTGGGTTCTGAGCGGCGTACAGCCTGTCCCGCTGGTTCGGCGCTGTCGTCGTCGACCGCTGTGATAGTGACCGCCTCGAGATACCCCAGGCCCTGGCCCGAATCCACTCGCTTCAAAACTTGGTTGCCTCCCGGGTCCGGTTCACCGATCCAGGCGTACGCACAGTCGTCGATCTCGAGCAGGCGGCTACAGATCCCCGCCTCGATCTCCTCGCGTGAATCGGCTCGAATCAACAGGTCTTCGATATCCTCGCGGAGTGAGCTGGCCGTATTGATTCGCTCGAGTTCTTGATTCCGACGTTTCAGTTCCTGCTCGCGTTCGTATAGTCGTTGATTGCGACTGATTCTGTCGAGGGCAGCCTCGGCGGTCGCCGCAAACAACTGTGCAAGTTCGACGGTGTCCTCATTGTACTCGCCGATTTCTCTGGACAGGGCGATGAGAACACCGTGTTCGCCCAGGGGGACGAAGAGGCCGCTTCGGGCCACAGTTGTGGGAGTGTACACGTCATCTACGGTCGTGATATCGTCGTGAACTCGCGTGTTGCCGGTAACAAATACGTCCCAGGTGATCGAGCTATTTGGGGCAAACGTCGGAAGTGTCCAGATGTCACTCCCCATCGATGGCGTGTGAGCAGCAGGGGTGAGTTCGTTTGCCTGATCGTCGAACCGATAGACCACAACGTTCGGCAATCCGAGAACGTCGGCGGCGACGTCGACGATGTATTCACACGCCTCCTGTTTCGATTCGACCGAAAGCAGGTGCTGGGTCGTTTCATACAGGGTGTTGACGGTCTGATCGTACTGGCGTCGTTCGGTGACGTCGACACCGATGCCGATGACCCGATCGACCTGCTCCCCCGAGCGGATGGGTCGATACCACGTCTCGAAGATTCGACCTTTCATCTCCTGATAGACGTGTAAGTCGTTCCCCCCGAGTGCGGTTTCGGCGGCCCTCAGAACGTCCGGGTATTCCTGGAACACTTCGTGGATCGAATGGCCGACTACCTCACCTGGTTCGAGATCAACACGCTCGAGAGCCCGTCCCTCAGAGAGCGTAAACACGCCGTCAGCGTCGAGGCAAAACAAGACTACGGGGGCGTGTTCGACGAGCGTGTACAGTTGTTCTGAACGTTCTGCCAGCGTGCGCTCACGTCTGACGCGCTCAGAGACGTTTCGAAAGTAAATCGAGAGCCCGGTGTCGGATGGATACATCCGGGCTTCGATATACTGGTCGAACGGCTCGTAATAGTGCTCGATCGTCCGCGGTTCCTGTTTTTCCGTTGCTTCGAGTGCCTCCTGTCTGAATAGCGATTCTTCGAGTGCCGGAAACACCTGAACGAGTGATTTGCCGAGGAGCTCACGTTTGGGCTGGTCGAGTAGTCGTTCTGCTTGATCGTTGAGGTAGGTGATTCTTCCCTCCGTATCGAGTGAGATGAAGGCATCCGTCACGTGCTCGAACGACTCGTTGAGTTCGCGCTCGACGAGTCGGTACGCCGTGATATCCTGCACCGACAAGAGAATGCCCTCGAGAAGTGGACCACCGATCTGGTTCGTCAACTCCGCTTCGTGTACCCGCCAACTGCCATCGGCGTGTCGAAACCGATACTCACACGAGACAGAATATCCACACTCACCGTCGAGGGCAGCGTCGAGGGCGGCCTGGAACCGCTCTCTGTCGTCTGCGTGTACATACTCGAGAACCTCTTCATCGAGTAACTCTGGTGACTGGTATCCCCCAATGTGTTCGACGGATGGACTAACGTATGTGAACCGACCATCGGTATCCACCAGGAGAAAGAGGGCGGGAGAGTTCTCGAGGAGCGCTCGATACCATGGGCCGGTGGTTTCATCCGATCGTTCTGGACAGTCCCTTGCGATGGCAGTCAGTCGCCGGGCAAGGAGGGTCTCGTGTCGAACCGTCGTCGAATCGAGCACGTCGACGGCACCGGCCTCGAGTGCGGCTTCGAGATGGGCGGACTCAGGCCGTTCGGTGACCTCCACACTCGAGCCACCAGTTGTTTCGGTCGGTCGGCTTTCGGTCGCCGCCTCGATGTGAGAAGCGGCCGGGCCCACGATCACCGGTTGATCGAACGCCCCCACAACTGTCGGATCATCAGTGACCACACAGTCGATGTACTCGTGGCTGTCACCAGCGATCGCCGCCTGCGTCTCTACGTGAGCGACAACCTGCCAATTAGCGGTCTCACGTGGTGGACTGTGGTCCGAATCGGTGGAACCGCCGAGGGCTGTCACACGTTCGAGCCAGGGCGAGGTTCCGACGATCAGGATCGCTCGGGGTGGTGTGCCCGTCGGCTGACGCATACACACCATTGGCGAGTATTATATAAAAGACCGACGCCGCAACCTGCCCTGATACGTCCACTCGTACTTTCACTGCAGCCAATCGCCCCAAACCACCTCTTACAAGTCCACACCGGCCAAAGCCTGGAGTATGTCGATTGAGTGTATCCTCTTTGGACCGTTTCGTGAGGACGTCGGGAAAAAGACGGTATCGGTCCCTGTCGGTCGCGGCTTGGACTCACAGGGCAATCAGGACGCTCGCTCCCCGGCAGGGCAACACTCGAGCCAGCAGTCGCGTTCGGAGCCAGCCAGCGTCACGGCTCACGAACTCCTCGAGAAACTCGAGACAGCCTACCCCGTTCTGGCCGGACGCCTCGTCGACGAAGCGGCAGCCGACGGGTTGGCGGGGAAAACGGTGGTCACGAAAAACAAAACCGATATCAGACACCTCGAGGGGCTTGAGACCCGGGTCGGGCCCGATGACACGATCCGTCTCGTGCCGTCTGTGTACGGTGGTTCCGGCCCTAGGCCCTGCGAACGTCGGCGTTCGAGCTAGTCCGCAGATGGTGAGACAGACTGTACGGCCTCATCCGGCACGATACCATCAGCAGTCCACCCACGTGCTTCGTAATACTCCTGCACGGCAGCCTCGAGGTCCGGAAGCTCGTACGGTGTCGTGTCATCACCCCGGTCGAAGCCCCGCTGATTGTTGAAGTGCCGTTCGCGTTCGACGGTCGCCGCGCCGACAGCCAGCAACTCGTCGTATTCGGCATCGAAGAGCGCCTCGAGTCGCTCGTCAGTGACGTAATCGCCGCCGAACGCACAGACGACCCCAGAGTCACGAAACGCCGCGTAATTCTCCCGTTCGACCAGAGTTGTGGCCTTGCCGAGGGTGCCTTCGGGGTTCAGCTCGCCGCTGTACTCGAGGCTGAGCATGCCCGCGTACATGTGATCGCCGCCTCGGTTCGCGACGGCATAGGAGAGCCCCTGTCCGTGCAGGACGCGACCATCGTGGGCGGCAAACTCCATGCCCTTGACCGTGTAGTCGTCGACGCCGAGCTCGTCGTGACATCGGTGGACACCTTCAGCGAGGAGGTCGCCGACGCCGTCACGGTAGGCTATCTGCTCGGTGACCTCGTGAGCGAGGTCGGCGTCCCCGAACGCTTCTTCGCTCTTGAGATAGGCCGCAACGGTTACCCCTGCCGAAATGGTGTCCATCCCGAGGGTATCACAGAGTTCGTTGCTCTTCATCACGTCGACGATGTCGCCGACACCCTGCAGCGAGCCAAAGGCGTAGACTGTTTCGAACTCCGGACCTTCCGTCTCGAGACCCGTTTCCTCGTCTCGAGTCGGCAGTTTACAGGCGTAGGCACAGGCCGAACAGGATCCTTTTTTGTACTTTTTCTCCTCGACGGCGTTGCCGCCGATATCGGCCGCGTGTTCGAATTCGTACTCCTCGAAGTACCGAGTTGGCAGTGAAAAATTGTCGTTGATGAACTCCGTCCCGCCGGTGGTTCCCTGGCGTTTCATTCGATCGTCCGATGTGGCGGCCTCCTGGTGGACGTCCATCTGCACTGGCGGGATTTCGATCTGTGGCTGTGCCTCACCCTGGAAGGTGACGCACTTGACGTTCTTCGAGCCGAGGACCGCTCCGAGTCCGCCACGGCCGAACGCGCGCGAATCGAACGTCATCACCGAGGCGAATCGGACCAGGTTCTCGCCGGCAGGACCGATTGCGATACAGTGCTCTGGTCCGAGATCACGCGTCTCAGCCATATACTCAGATACCTCGGGCACGAGGGCATTCTCGAGTTCTGGCACGGCTTCGAACTCGACCCCGTCGTCCGTGACGTGGATGGCGAGCAGCTCGTCGCTTTTGCCGACGACTTCGAACACGCTGATGCCCGTCCCAGTGAAGTTTCGCGAGAGGTAGCCACCCGCGTTCGTCGACGCTAACCCATCCGTGAGGGGTGACAGACTGGTCATATTCATCCGACCGGTAAAGGACATCTGACTCTGTTGGAGTGGGCCTGTCGAGAGATACGCCCGATTCTCCGGACCGAACGGATCGGCGTCGAAGGGGATGCGATCGTGGGCAAGGGCTGTGGCGGTCGCCCGACCACCGACCGTTTGCTCGAGGAGTGTGTCGATCTCGGTTCGCGTGGCCGTTCGTTCGCTCACGTCGACGGTGAGCAGCGGGCCTTTGGCGTGTCGCATACCTTCCATTACGAACGAAGGGCCTTAGCTATGTGCGAGTCGGCATGGTCGATTGCACTGAAAACAAGCACGGCGATTGTGTGACAGCATACACTTTGTCGACAGATGGGCACCCAAGACGCCTCTCATTCGGATTCACGCGGGCTCGAGCGGGGCACCTCAGTTGCACCCCCTGACTGGTTTTCGTTGCTCTCATCGATGACCCCAGCTGCCCAGGTGCCACGCAAAAAGTACCAGCCGGCGATGGCGAGCATACAGACGTTTGATATCGCTTCGCCGTACCAAATACCGGTCGCTCCCATTCCACCTGGGACAGCAAGCGCGTACGCAAAGGTCGCCCGCAGGATGATGAAGCCGATAATGGCGAAGATCATCGCAGCGCGGGTACTGCCACTCCCTCTGAACCCACCCTGAATAACATAAAATACTCCGAGAAAGACGTACGACAGGCTGACAATCCGCAGATACTCCCCACCGATATTCACGACGGTCGCTGCCCCCTCCCCGACGACGAATACATCGACAACGAGACTCGCAAACGCGAACACTGCCATCGAGAACAACACGAGTGCACCAGCGATCAGTGCGGCGCCAACGTACACACCACGTTTGGCCCGTTCGACCTGTTGGGCACCGAGATTTTGACCCACAACGGTTTCGACGCCACGTGCGAGACCAAGCGCCGGGAGGACGACCATCGACGTTACCCGTGATCCGATGCCGTAAGCGGCAACCGCTTCGGCGCCTGCCAGGGCCACCAATGCCGTGAGAATAGTCACGCTCGAGGCTTTCGTACTCACTTCGACACTGGCTGGGGCGCCAATCACGACGATCTTTTTCACGGTGGCACGCTCGAGGAGCAAATCCTGCCAGGATAGGTGGATGCCAACCCGTCCCGACAGGAGAAGCCACAGGCCAACCACCGCAGCGAGTGTCCGTGAGAGGATGGTCGCGATGGCTGCTCCCATCACAGCCAAGCCGTCGAATCCGGTAGTGTTGTACAGCCACGCCTCGAGCGACTCGAGGCCAAACCACGCAAAGACGACGTTGTCCTGAAACCCGAGTATGAAAAACGGGTCGATAACGACGTTGACACCTACACTGAACGCCATCAAGTACAACGGCGTACGGGTGTCACCCCACCCCTGTAGCAGGGACTGGAAAATGAAGAACGCGAAAATGAGCGGCATCCCGATGAACTCAGCGCGGACGTACTGAAGAGCGTAGGTGTACTCGAGGGTGCCTGGTTCGGCGCCGATCAGGGTCAATAGAGAAGGGGCCATAACGTAGCCGATTGCCCCAAAAAGTGCCGAGAGACAGAGGACGAACGTAATAGTCTGTCCCGCGACGTGTCCTACCCGATCGAGGTTGCCGGCACCTTTGTTTTGGGCGATTAACACTGTTCCGGCCACGTTGAACCCGATGGCGAAACTGATAACCAGGAAGATGATCGCCCAGGCGTACGAGAGCGCAGAGACACCAGCCTGCCCGAGTCGACCGACCCAGAACGTATCTGCGAGATTGTAGCCCACGAGAAGCAGATTCGTCAACACGATAGGTACTGAAAGAACAATCAACGGCCAGATGAGGCCGCCATTGATCACGTCGACTGAGCGATCAGTACTCATGGGTATCGTGACACCTCCGTCGATAAGACGCTCCGCATCCGACACACTCCGACTGGCCACCCACAGCAAGCCATCTCTCGCTGTGTGCTCGAATGCGAACCATATCAGGTAGGCCACATCCCGGCGAATAGCCGTTACGGTCCCAGGAACGGAATCGAGTTAGCTCGCGTCTTCGAGGGCCTCGAGTGCGTCGGGGTTTTCGAGACTCGAGAGGTCCCCGAGGTCTTCGCCGGTGTAAGCGGCCTGGACAGCCCGACGGATGATTTTGCCCGATTGCGTTTTGGGAAAGGCGTCGACAAAGAGTATTTCGCGTGGGCGGAACGGTTTGCCCAGTTCTTCACCCACGTGTTCGCGCAAGTCGTATCGGAGGTCACTGCCCGCAGTCACGCCGTCCTCGAGGATGACGTAGGCGACGACGGCGGTGCCGGTCGTCTCGTCAGGGACGCCGACGGCGGCGGCCTGGTTGACCGCGTCGTGGTCGATGAGTGCGCCTTCGACTTCAGCGGGGCCCACTTTTCGCCCGGCGACGTTGAGTGCGTCGTCCGCGCGGCCGTGAAGGAACCAGAAGCCGTCTTCGTCTTTTTGCGCCCAGTCGCCGTGGTTCCACAGATCGTCGAAGGACGACCAGTATTCCTTCAGATACCGCTCATCCCCGCTCCACAACGATTTTGTCATCGACGGACACGAATCTCGAGCGACCAGAAAACCCCGTTCGTGATCGTCTCTAACCGATTCACCCGTGCCGTCGACGATATCGATATCCATCCCCAGACCTGGACCACCGAGGGTACAGGGTTTGAGTGGCTGGGTCGGCAACGGCATCAAGAAACAGCCACAGATCTCGGTACCTCCCGAGATATTGATGATCGGACACTCCCCACCGCCGACGTGTTCGTAGAACCAGTGCCAACTTTCTGGGTCCCAGGGCTCCCCCGTCGATCCTAATAATCGGAGCGAAGAGAGGTCGTGGCCCTCGAGCCAGTGGTCACCGTGTTTTCTGAGCGCGCGGATCGCGGTTGGGGAGATACCGAACTGCGTGAGCCCGTGGCGGTCGATCATCTCCCAGAACCGGTCCGGTTCGGGATGGTCGGGTGCGCCCTCGTACATGAAGACGGTGCCGCCGAAGGTGTGAACCCCGATCAGCGTCCAGGGCCCCATCATCCAGCCGATATCAGAGACCCAAAAGAAGCGATCGGCGGGCTTGAGGTCGAACCCGAAGTAGAGCTCTTTCGCACACTGTACCTGGACACCCGCGTGGGTGTGGACGATCCCCTTCGGTTTTCCGGTCGTCCCCGAAGAGTACAACAACATCGACTCCTGACTCGAGGGCAGAGCCTTACTCTCGTAGCTGTCGTCCTGGGTGGCAACAGCGTCACGCCACCACTCGTCACGGTCGGTCCACGGGATGTCGGGGTCGTCGCCCGTATCAGCGCCGCTCGAGCGAGATCCAAGCCGATCGACGACGATCGTGTGTTCGACGTGGCCAGCCGCCTCTATGGCGTCGTCGGCCTGACCTTTGAGATAGATCGGGCTTCCACGGCGGTAGAACCCGTCGCCGGTAAAGAGGACACGACAGGCGGCATCCTCGAGGCGAGTGGCAACAGCATCGACCCCGAACCCCGAGAAAATCGGCACGGCAATCGCGCCGACTTTGAAACACCCATACAGAATCGGGACGACCTCTGGCACCATCGGCATATAGAGGCCGACCGTATCACCTGTTTCAACGCCTCGTGCTTCGAGGGCGTTTGCCACCTGATTGGCCTGACGCTCGAGTTCGTGATAAGTGGTCTCGCGAACCGTCCCATCCTCACCCTCCCAGATAGTCGCCACACGATTTC
>PUKM01000207.1 GCA_003552325.1 Natrialbaceae archaeon
CAAGGCAGTCGTCAGTCCGGCGGGGCCGCCACCCACGACCGCGAGTTCGTACTCGTTGCTGTCGTTCGTGCTCATAGCAGTGCTAGCGGACAGATCGGCATAAGGCTGCGCTCTCCGGAACGCTGGTCGGGCCCCGTTCATCCAAAGCTAAACGTACGCTCGAGTCGACCGTCGAGACATGTCACGGACGATCGGATCACCGCTCCTCGAAGCGACGAGCCTCGAGCAGGGGTACCTCGAGCGGCTCGCAGCTCGAATCGAAACGACCAGCGACAGGGCGTCCCTCGAGGTTCGGACGCCGATCGCCGACGAACCGATCGGCACGGTTCCGGCCTGTGAACCAGCCGACATCGCGGATGCCGTCGACCGTGGTCGGAGGGCCCAGGCGGAGTGGGAGCGAACGCCGATCGACGATCGGGCGGCGATCATCGAACGG
This sequence comes from Natrialbaceae archaeon, assembly GCA_003552325.1. Lineage (GTDB taxonomy): Archaea > Halobacteriota > Halobacteria > Halobacteriales > Natrialbaceae > Natronosalvus. The sequence continues at coordinate 437 of PUKM01000207.1, forward strand.
TTCGGGGACCTCGTGGTCAACCACCGAGGTGCCCTGCTCGACCTCCTCCAACTCGAGACCGGGAAGTCTCGATCCCACGCTCTCGAGGAAATACTCGACGTCTCGCTAACCTGTTCGTACTACGCGACGAACGGACCCTCGGTGCTCGCGGACGCGAGCCGGTCGGGTGCGATACCCCTGGTTTCGACGGCGACGGTGACCTACGACCCTGTGGGCGTCGTCGGCGTCATCTCGCCGTGGAACTACCCGTTGACGCTCGCGATGACCGACGCGATTCCCGCCTTGCTCGCCGGCAACGCGGTCGTCTGTAAACCCGACGAACGCACGTCGTTCATCGCGCTGGCGCTCGCGGACCTGCTGGCGGCGGCTGGCTTGCCGGCTGACCTCTTCCAGATCGTGACCGGTGACGGGGCGACGGTTGGCTCCGCGTTGATCGACGAGGTCGACCACGTTGCATTTACCGGCGGCACCGAGACGGGGCGAACGGTCGCCGAGCAGGCCGGCCGGAACCTGATCGGCTGCTCGCTCGAACTCGGCGGGAAGAACCCGCTGCTCGTCCTCGACGACGCCGACATCGAGACGGCTGCTCGTGGCGCGGTCAAGGGGACGTTCACCAACGCGGGGCAGCTCTGTCTCGCTCCCGAACGGATCTACGTCGACGAACGACGGTACGACGCGTTCATCGACGCTTTCGTCGGTGCCACAAGGCGTCTCGAACTCGGCCTCGAGTTCGCCTACGGCCCCGACGTCGGCTCGTTGATCGACGGGGATCACCTCGACAGCGTCCGCAGCCACGTCGAAAGCGCGGTCGCGGACGGCGCATCGCTGCTCTCGGGTGGGCGTGCCCGTCCCGACGTCGGCCCGTTCTGTTACGAGCCGACGATCCTGACGAACGTCGACCCCGACTCGCGGGTCGCCTGCGAGGAGACCTTCGGTCCCGTCGTCTCCGTCTCATCAGTCTCGAGCGTTGCGGAGGCGATCGAGCGGGCGAACGATTCCGCCTACGGACTGAACGCCAGCGTCTGGACGAGCGACCACGAGCGCGGCCGTGCGGTCGCCCGCGAGATCGACTGTGGGACCGTCTGCGTCAACGATCCGTACACCGTCGGCTGGGCGGCGATAGACGCCCCGATGGGTGGGTTCGGTGACTCGGGACTCGGCCGGCGTCACGGCCCCGAAGGGCTGCACCAATACGTCGACAGCCGGACGATCGCGACCTCGCGGATCGGCCCACTCGATGCGCCGCCGGGTCTCTCACCGGGCCGGTTCGCTCGGGTCATGATCGGGTTAACGAAGGCCCAGCGGCGCCTGACGAGGTGGTTGTCATGAGCGACGCTGGCGTCTTCTTCACCGGCTTTCCGGGCTTTCTCGGTTCAGCACTGCTCGAGCGTGTCCTCGCCCGCGGTGACGGCCCGGTCGCCTGTCTGGTTCAGCCGCAGTACCTCGAGACAGCCAAACAGCGGGCGGAGGAGATCATCGACGAAATCGACGACGTCGACGACACCGCGGTTCGGCTCTACGAGGGTGACATCACCGAACCCGACCTCGGGCTGGACGACGAGCGCTCACTCGAGAGCGTGCGCGAGGTGTGCCATCTCGCGGCGGTCTACGACCTCGGCGTCGACCGCGACCTGGCAACGGCGGTCAACGTCCGGGGCACCGAACACGTCCTCGACTTTGCCGACGACCGTGACGTGGATCGGTTCCACTACGTCAGCACCTGTTACGTCAGCGGCCGATTCGACGGCGTGTTCACCGAGGACCACTTACGCGAGGGCCAGACGTTCAACAACCACTACGAGGAGACGAAGTATCTCGCTGAGGTCGCCGTCCAGGACCGGATGGAAGCCGGCCTCCCCGCGACGATATACCGACCCGCAGTGGTCGTCGGCGACAGTCGGACGGGCGAGACCGACAAGTACGACGGCGTCTACTATCTGCTCCGTCTCCTCCTGGCTCAACCCCAGTGGTTCTCGGTGGCGGTTGCCTTCCCGGGCTCGAGCGACGCCGAGTTGAACGTCGTCCCCAGGGACTACGTCGTCGAGGCGATCGCCCACCTCAGCACCCGCGGGGATACCGTCGGTGGGGTGTACCAGCTCTGTGATCCCGCACCGCTACCCGTGCCGCGGCTGATCGACGGTATCGCCGAGGCGGCCGGGTATCGCACCGTTACCTTGCCGACGACGAAACCGCTCGCACGATCGGTATCGAGCTGGCTCCCGTCGTTTCTCCCCCTCGAGCCAGCGACGTTCGACTACCTCGACCATCCGACGCGATACGCCAATCCGAAGACGCGACGAGCGCTCGAGGGCAGCGGTATCGAGGCACCCCCGTTCGAGTCCTACGTCGATCGACTCCTCACGTACGTGCTTGAGCACCCCGCCGTCGGGGATCAGCCGATGGTGTAAGTGGACGTCGAAACCTCGATCGAGTGACTGATGATACCGGATTCGTCGAGTCATTGTCGGGTGGTGAGGACTACCGTCGGAGGAGAGCAGGTCGCTCGAGGGGAGTTCCCTCCTCGGGTAGGCGAAGGGACGCCCGGTTCTCGCCATGGACGGCCACGAGCCGGTGACAGCTAACGCGTCGAGGAGGGCTGTGGGTTTGATTTCCACGTTCGGTGTAAGGGGTGCAGTGGCGACCGATCCCGCTGGGAAGTCGCGTCAATATGTCCCCGATCAGCACCCTTTCCGAACGCATCTCTTCGGTCGCTCTCCGGTTCGTCGAGGGAATCGAAACGCCGTTTCGCGGCCGCCTACTCCTCCTCGGCGTCATCGTCGGGATCGCCGGTGGGCTCGGCGTGGTTGCGTTCCAGTACCTGCTGATCGGAACCACGGCGCTGTTTTTTGCCGGAGCGACGTCACAAGCGGCGCTACTGGAACGGGCCGGTGATCTTCCCTGGTACTATCGCGTCATCGTCCCTGCGCTCGGCGGCGCCTTCGTCGGGCTGATCGCCAGCTACAGTGGCGGCGGTCTGGTTCGGGGGGAGGGCGTTCCGGAGGTGATCGAAGCGATCGATCGAAATCGTGGGCGGCTTCCGCTGAGCGTCGTCCCAGCGAAAGCGGCCGCGTCTGCAGTCTGTATCGGGTCGGGCGGTTCGACCGGCCGTGAGGGACCGATCGTCCAGATTGGCGGCACGATCGGCGCCGCCGTCGGCAACCGCCTGGACCTCCCCGATCCGCAAACGTCGATGTTGCTCGCGGCCGGGGCTGGTGCAGGGCTCGGCGGCACGTTCAATGCCCCGATCGGTGGCATGATCTTCGCCTGGGAAGTCTTGCTCGGGCGAGTTACCCGGGAGAACGTCCCGCCGATCGCGATCGCTGCCGTCGTCGGGACCGCGACGGCGAACGTCATCGTCGGGCTGCCGGATCCGGTCTTTTCGGTCCCGCCTATCGCCGTTGAGAGCCCCTGGGAAGGGGTGGCGTACGCCGGCCTCGGCGTCATCGGCGCAGCCGTGGCGCTTGCCTTTGTAAACTCCCTCTACGCTGTCGAAAACGGGTTCGAGCGCCTCCCCGTCCCCACCGTGGTGAAACCAGCACTGGGTGGGTTGTGTCTCGGTATCCTCGCGCTTTCGGTTCCACAGGTCTACGGTGTCGGCTACCCGGTGATCCAGGATACACTCGTCGGCGAGTTCCCCCTCGAGGCCGTCGTCGCCTTTGGTGTCGCAAAGATCGTTGCAACGAGCCTCACGCTCGGGAGTGGCGGTTCTGGCGGTATCTTCGCCCCCATGCTCTACGTTGGTGCAATGGCTGGCACGTTCTACGGCACGCTCCTGAACGAGACGGTTCCCGTGCCCGTCGCCGATCCGACGACCTACGCCGCCGTCGGTATGGGCGCTGTCTTCGCTGGCGCATCACACGCCCCACTGACGGCGATCGTCGTCGTGTACGAACTGACCGGCGACAGCTGGATCGTTCCGCCACTCGTGATCGCCTGTCTCATCGCCACGGCACTGTCGCGGCGCGCGAGTGAGGGGAGCATCTACACGATCAGCCTCCTCGAGCGCGGAGTCGAGGTCGATTCGAGACGGCTGTGGTGAGGAGCACAGCATCAACTGGGCGACCGGGCGGTCGGTCACAGTCCCAATCTGTGACCTCCACACGACGCGACCACGACGGCCACCGGCGCTCGAGTGGCTCCGTCCCTTCGTACGGCTCGAACCCCGTCACCACGAACGAAGGGGGCGTACATCGAGCGTGGCGGTCGGGGCGACGACGAAACGGATAGCTGCTGGAAGAGACATCGAGCTCGGGTGACAGGGTCCAGTCAACGTTCACTATCAGTTCCGGAGCGACCGGAGTGGTCGACCCAGCAGACGGTCAGGCTCGCCGACCAACCGGTGAACGCTCTTTACCATGGGGGTGGGACCGCTCGCATGAACCGTTCGCTCGACGCACACCAGCGCGATCGCTACTCCCGTCAGCTCGCGATCGACGCCTTCGACGAGGCCGCACAGCGCGCGCTCCTGTCGAGCCGTGTGCTCGTCGTCGGCGTCGGCGGCCTGGGCTCAGCGGCCGTGCAGTACCTTGCAGCCGCGGGGGTGGGGACGCTCCGCATCGCGGACCACGGAACGGTGAAGCGATCGAACCTCCAGCGGCAGGTCATCCACGGCACCGACGACATCGGCGAGCCGAAGGTCGACAGCGCCGCGCGGTTCATCGAGACGCTCGACCCCGAAACCGAGGTCGAGTGCCGGCCGGAACGGGTCGACGCGAACGGCGTGGAGTCCCTCCTCAAGTCGGTCGACGTCGTCGTCGACGGACTCGATACCTTCCAGGGTCGATTCATCGTCAACGATGCCGCCCGCCTCGCGGGGGTTCCGTTCGTTCACGGGGCGATCTACGCGTTCGAAGGACAGTATGCGGTGTTTCGCCCCGGCGGGCCGTGCTACCGGTGTCTACTCCCCGAAGCACCCGACCCGGAGACGGTCCCGTCCGGCGAGCCGATTGGCGTCTTTTCGACGCTCCCCGGAGTCGTTGGCTGTCTCCAGGCAACCGAGGCGCTGAAGATCCTGGCCGGGGTCGGGACACCGCTCGAGGACCGCGTCGTCCGCTGCGACGCGACGGATGCGACGTTCGTCGACACGCCCCTCGAGCAGGATCCCGACTGCCCCGTCTGCGGACCGGATCCGATCACGTCAGTCACCGACGGTGATTACGAGGGCGACTGTCGGATCGAGCGGTAAGGCAGAGAGCTGCTATGGGACCACAGGAATCGGAGCCCCCTCGAGACAGTCCTCGATCAGGCTCTCGAAAATAGAGCACCTGAGGCCACATCCGCTTGGTGTCTCAGTGGCGATCAGGTCCGTGTCGGCTCCGTCTACGTACCAGCCACGATTTCGACCTCGAAGGTGTCCGTCCAACGGTAGCGGCGACCGCCCCAGACGAACGTTGGCCTGAGGATGCCGACGACGCCGACGAGCGGTGCCAGCAGGAGCGACGGGACCGCAAACAGCCACGTCCGACGCTCGATGCCGAGGGCCCGGTAGCGGCGGTAGGTGACGGCGGTAACACCGACCGCAACGGCGACCGGCGCGAGAATCCCGATCGTAACGAGGCAGACGGAGGCCGCGAGTGCAGCGAGCGTCTTCGGTCGGTCGAACCGGTAGAAGATCTTGACGAATCGCGTGAGTCGCTCGTAGGTCGTGCGGGCGTCGCCGGGAACCGCGACCCGGTTGACCAGTTCTCGCGAGGCGACGAACTCGTCGGCGTACTCGGCGAGTAGTGCGTCGTCCGAGACCGTCCGGCGGAGGTCTGCGATGTAGCCGTCGACGTCGATTTCCCGCCGGTCGAACGTCACGCCACCGCCCCACGGGACCCACGTCGTCCGCTCGAGCACGACGGAGGCGAGGACGATACAGAGCGGTTCGAACAGTCTGAACGGGTGTTCCTCGCTCGTGAAGATCGGGATGGCAGTCACCACACCGTGGGCCTCCCCGTGGCGTTTGAGTGTCTCGAGCCAGTCGTCGTCGCGATCGACATCGTCGTCGGTCAGCACGATGCGGTCCTGCGTGGCGCGTTCCAGCGCGTAGGCCACGGCGTTCGCTTTCCCGGAGCACCCCTCGGGCTCGCCGGCGACGAGCAGCGCCGCCTCGTCGGGCAACTCGGCGCTCGCCACCGGATCGTCCGCGGTATCGCAGACGACGAGTAGCTCGTCGTCGGGCTCGAGCTGGGCCGCCAGTTGCTCACAGGACGTCGTCCACTCGACCGTTGGCAGGATGACACTCGCCATCAGTCGATGATCCACAAAGAGGGACAAAGTGCTGTGGGGGTAACTCGCGTACGGATCCGTCGCCGACCCGCTCGTCCTTCGACACTATCGCCGAACGCCTCTCAAGTCGTGCGTCGGTGCCGGTGCCGATTGGTCGGTGGTGCTCACGGACCGCGTGATATGGAGATGAGTCCGAGGTTGCGACACCCGGGCGTTCGATCAGAGCCCGGACGGATACTCACCGGTCTTTCGGTATGCGGAGACGACCGCGGCGAACGCGACGACGTGGAGGAGGACCACCACGACGATCATCGCCAGGTAGAGCAAGTGGAGCGGATCGTCCGAGGGGAACCCCATCTCCTCGTACGGACGGAGGTACGCCCGATCGTAGCCATGGACAGCCACGAGCCAGAAGATGACGTAGGTCCCGTGACTCTGGTGCCACTTCCAGGCTTTCGGTCCGAGGTAGTCGTAGGCCCTATTGTTTGAGGTAGCGGCCAAAACGATCGCAATGAGAACGGCGACCATGGCACCGAACGCCCAGGGACTCATGTCGACGAGATAGCCGACGACGTCCCAGTCGCGTGCCGCGAAGACGAACAGCACGTGGACGACCGACCAGAGAGCGAACCAGATCCCGAGTTCCGACCGCCAGTTGACGGGGAAGTTCCCGGAAAAGCGACGTCTGATCGACGGCCGGATACGCACCAGCGGGCCGATAATCATGACGAAAAACAGGATGAAAAAGGGGACAGCGGCGACGACTCGCTGGCCACCGTATCCGACGCCCCACAGCAGGACCGCGACCACGATGCTCCCGATCGCGACACTCAGATGATGGGTGAGTGAGTTATTCGTGTCAGATGTCATGATTCTTCAGCGTCACGCACCAGTTGTCGAACGGACACCGATCACGCAGATAAAACTGTAGCCGTCTTCCACGACCGCATACAGGTTCACTCATCCGACGACGCTCGAGTGAGGCGGGGAACGACAGCGGCAGGCAACGCGCGGCAGACCGCTATCGGAACGCACGTTCGAACCGACGGACGTTCTCGTCGGTACCGGCCAGCACGAGTTCATCGGCTTTGAGTTCGAACGCTGTGTGTCGTATTGGGTGTTTAAATCATTCGAGGGGCTGGGGGCCGCTTTTCTCGACTGATTGGAGCCGGCTATCGCAGCCACTGAAAGTCATTGCACACCCTCACGATACCCTCACTGAGAACCGGTGATAAACCGATTATGACCCGTCTCGCTGTGGGGGTGTGTAAATCGTTTCACTCGTTACTATAGCAACACCGGTG
>PUKM01000117.1 GCA_003552325.1 Natrialbaceae archaeon
ACCGAGCCAGCATCGTCGACATCGTGTACCTCGACGCGAAAGCGGTTGACGCCCCGGTAGTAGGTGTATTCCTCGAGGTCCGCTTCTGACTGCGGATCGACACCGTCTGCTTCGAGTTGTCGGTAGTCGACCTGCGTATTGATGTCGAACCGGTCTGTCGTGATGTCGTCCTCGTCGATCCCGTGTTCGACCAGGGCGTCGAAGAGTGCATCGCCGCGCTCGGCGAGATCGTCCCGGACGGCATCAGCGTCGTCATCTGTTGCTTCGACACCCGTCTGGATGATGGCCAGATCGGGGTCGGCCGTCACTTCGCCCGCCTCGCTGACGCGGATCGTCCGACCGTTTTCGGGGTTTGATCCACTCGAGGTTTCGTCGCCGGTACCACCATCGCCGTTCCCGCCCGTGAGACTCCCGAGACAGCCTGCGAGGCCGGCAGCAGCCCCCGTGAGCGTCGTCGCCAGTATCCTTCGTCGGTGCATACTCGAAGAGATAGTCGGCTGTCAAAAGAGTGTACCCCAAGGTGAAATGGGGGTTTCAGTGATCCGCCTTCTTCGTTCTCGGCCCCCGACAGCCAGCGTCAGACACCACGAGCGGTACGAGCCGGCTCGAGGCAGAGGAGGCGATGTCCCTCGTCCCCACCGCCACTCCCAGCGGGAGTCGCTCGAGGAAGGACCGAGCCTTCCTGTGGGCGATTAGGCGAGGGCTTCGACGTCCGCCTCGAGTCTGTCGGCATAGTGCACCCGTAACTTCCGGGCGTCCTCGAGTGATACGTGCGTGGCATCGAACTCTCGAGTTAGCGGATCATATGCATCCACGTCGAAGCCCATGTTCCGAAGGTACGAGACGACCGCCGGTGAGCCGACCCCCTCGATCATCGCCGTCTCCGCGTATTCACAGAGCGGCTCAAACGCCGGGAGCACTACTTCGTCGGCAGTGAATCCCCCAACATCGCCGTCGACACGGACGTTCGTTTCGTGAACTCGCTCCATGAGTGTATCCAATGTATCGACTAGTTGCAACAACTGACTCGGGAGCGTCGCATCGGGGGACCGCCACTCGACGGTCGGCATTTCCGCACGCAATCGGACGGGCGTCCACACGACGTCGTCGGGCGAAAAGTGCGCTGCAACGTCGGTTTCCGGAACGCCCGCCTCTCTCGCCATCGAGACGAACTCATCGTACCGACGCTCGAGTCGGCGCGTCCACTGGGCGACGGTGTCGGCGTACTCCCAGAGCTGTCCATACTTTGGGACGTGCTCATAACACTGCTTCCGGTAGAGATACGCCCGTGCCCCGTCGGCGATACGCGTCCCCTGGTAATATGGTGAGGAGTTGCAGAGTGCGAGCGCCGGGTCGAGCGCAAGCAGGACGTTGAGTTGATCCACCACGTTCCGTTTCTCGAAATGGACGTGCGTCCCCGCACAGTGTTTTGCGTAGTCGAGATCCGATCCGACGACCTGCCGTTGAATTCGGCTACGTTCATCCACGAGGAACTCGATCGACTCGCTGTTGATGGGGGTTCCAAGTGGAACGAGACGCTTTCCGTTGGTTTTTGCCCGGTCGAGATGCTCCTGGAGCAACTCGAGAAAAACCGACTGTAACTCCTCCATCGTTTCACAGGGTGGGGTCTTGAGCTCGAATAGACAGTCGACGAACTCCTCTTCGACGAGGTCGGAACCGTCTGTAAGCGCCCCAGGGTCCGTCAGTAAACCCTGTTCATCGATGACCCAGTACTCGACTTCAATACTTTTTTGCATGGTGTGATACCCCGCTCCTTGTGGTGTTCGTTCGCTGTACGCGTCTTCCAGAACCTGCTGTACCCGGACCACCGAGGGCCGATACCCCTCGATACGGCTGTCCGAGCCGGCTCCAAGGCTGGGGAACTCTCTGTGTTGTCTGTGTGTCGGACACGATCGCTGAAAACGCCTTCCGAAAGCGCACCGTTCGGTCTGCTGGCAAGGTGTCTGGGGTAGGAAACCAGCCAGTGAAATGACGCTGCTTGCGTTTGCAGACTCGACGTCCATCACGACGCCGACTGAGATGTGTGCATGCCGATTCGACCACCGACGCTGTCGACACTCCGTGATATCAGTGCGGAGTTCAACCTCGAGTTGACCGATGAGGAACTGGCACTCTTCCAGGACGTCATCGAAGATCGACTCGAGGCCTACGAAACCGTCTCATCCCACCACCCGGAACCGAAACTCGGGGGAACTGAACCGCGAGTTCGAAATGCGGGCACTCGTGTCTCCGGAGACGACGACCCGCATAACGCCTGGGTGAGTGAGTGTTACGTCGCTGGGGACGACGGCGGAGTGCTGGCCGGCTGGGACGTTGCGATCAAAGACAACGTGTTCGTTGCCGGTGTCGAGATGACCTGCGGCTCTCGAGTACTCGAGGGATTCGTCCCGGACCGTGACGCAACGGTGGTCAGTCGGCTCCTCGACGCTGGCGCTGACATCGTCGGGAAAACCAACATGGACGAGATGGCGATGACGACGACCGTACACAGTGGCTTTGGCCCCATTCACAATCCCGTCGACGAGTCCCGACTCGCGGGTGGCTCGAGCGGTGGAAGTGCGGTCGTCGTCGCTACCGGGGAGGCCGATGCGGCGATCGGGTCCGACCAGGGTGGGAGCGTGCGCATTCCCGCGGCTTTCTGTGGTGTGGTCGGCCACAAACCAACCTATGGGCTCGTTCCCTACACCGGGTGTATCGGGCTCGAACACGCCATCGATCACCCGGGACCGATCGGCCCCGACGTCGAGAGCGTTGCTCGCCTACTGACCGTACTCGCCGGAAGCAACGAACAGGATATGCGAGCACACGCACCCGTTCCCACGAGACAATACGAAGATGACCTGGCGGAGGATCCTGACCCCGGTTCACTCTCTATTGGCGTCCTCGAGGAAGGGTTCGACTATCACGGGAGCGATGCTGGTGTTCTCGAGACGACACGGGCGGCTATCGATACGCTGGGCGATCACGGTGCCCATCTCGAGGAGGTGTCTGCTCCACTCCATCACGACGCCCACGACATCCACTCCGTCTGTGCTCCGGAGGGGCTGGTCGATGCGGTGCTCGGGGAAGGCCTCGGCCACGGCTGGAAGGCGTGGTACACACGATCCTGGATCGAAATGTTCGGCAACGCTCGACGGACGAAAGCAGGTGACTTTCCGCCGATGCTCAAAGTGTTGTTGCTTGCGGGTCGATACATGAGCCAGACGTACCACTCACGGTATTACGGCCAGGCGATGAACCTCGCCGTTGCCCTCACCGAACAGTACGATGCCCTGCTCGAGACCTACGATGTGCTTGCGATGCCGACAACAGTGGTCACGGCACCCGAGCACCGCCCCGAGCAGGATGCATACGATCGCCTGCGTGAAACCGCCGTGATCGACAACACGACGCCGTTTAACCGAACTGGTCACCCCGCAATCAGTGTCCCGGCTGGCACTGCAGATGGCCTCCCCGTGGGCCTCTCACTCGTCAGCCGGCGATTCGATGACACGACGGTCTTACAGGCTGCCCACGCACTCGAGTCCGTCCGTTCTGACTCGTGAGGTCATCTCACTCTTGAGCACTGTGACGCAGCATCGTTCCTCTGGGTATCGTGAGAGACATCGGCTCGAGGTGTTCGTGTCGTGTGACCCATACGAGGCACTTTTGTGGTGCACACGACTGGCTCACGAGTTGTTCGTGAGCGATATGCGTGGTCCGGGAATTGAACCACGGTCGTTCCGCGTGGCTTCACTCTCTGATTCAATTCCCGTGTGCGAACCGTCGGCTCACGAGTGTGTTCGCCGACGGATGCGTGGTCCGGGAATTGAACCAAAATCAGACGTACTCGCTCACATCGTTCGCTCCGTGCGACTGATAGGGCTCAATTCCCTCGGACGAATACGCTCGCTCACGAGTTGTTCGCGAGCGAGATGCGTGGTCCGGGAATTGAACCACGGTCGTTCCGCGTGGCTCCACTCTCTGATTCAATTCCCGTGTGCGAACCGTCGGCTCACGAGTGTGTTCGCCGACGATGCGTGGTCCGGGAATTGAACCCGGGCTAGTAGCTTGGGAAGCTACTGTCCTACCACTAGACCAACCACGCGCAGCCAAGCCTACGCCCTCACTCAATAAATGCGTTTGTGTTCACCGCGAGCGACACCTTCATCCCTCGAGAAACCAATCATCTATCGTGACTGCTCGCCAACTCGTTCTCGGGAACCCCGATCGTCCCCGTGGCCGGCTCCTCGGAGGCTTCATCGCCCTCCTCGGGACCACCTGGTTCCTCTCGATCACGCTCTCGAGTGTCGCACCTGACACCGCCCTCGAGGGTATTTTCGCGGGTGTCCTCCTCCCGTTTCTCAGCTTTTACTTCCCAGGCCTCCTCGCCACCGTCGGTGGCTACCTCGAGTACGGTGCCCCGACCTGCCTCGCGGTCGGCCTCATCCCGGGGATCTTCTGGGGCATGACCACCCTGCTCGAGGGAGTGGTAGTGGGGACAACTGGAGAGACGTCCGCGCTCGCCATCGCACTCGCCTTCGCGACCACGAGCCTGTTCTTCGCCTTCGGTGGGTATTGCGTCGGTGCAGGGGTGCGATACCTTCGGTCCGTTTGAGGACCCTAGACGGTCTCGGGTAACCAGCCACCGTCGACCTCGATATTCTGGCCGCTCACGTAGGCCGCCTGCTCCGACAGGAAGTACAACAGTGCCCCCGAGAGATCGTCGAACGTCGCCGCCTTTCCTCGAGGGAGTTCATCGGGAAACTCATCGGAGTTCTCGACGACGTACGGCGACACCGCATTGACCGTAATCCCGTCGTCCTGGGTATCTGCCGCCAGCATCCGCGTAAACATGATGACCCCGGTTTTGGCGACGAAGTACGGGAAGTTTTTCGGACTCACCAGTCCCTTCTCGCTCGAGGCGTAGCCGATGTTGACAATTCGGCCATACTCCCGGTCACGCATCCCCGGCAGGACGGCTTTCGAGCAGAGGTAGGTTCCGTTGAGGTTCGTCTCGAGGACCCGGTTCCACGTCTCGAACGGGATCTCGGCCCAGTGAGTTGGCGCGAAGTCGCCCACGTTGTTCACGAGAATATCAACTGGTCCCAGTTCCGCCTCGATTTCGTCGATCATCGTCGTGACGTCGTCAGGATCGGTGATATCTGCCTGCACGGTCATCGCGTCAGTCGCACCCTGCTCGAGGGCCATCTCGGCAACCGTTTCGGCGGCTTCGTCGCTCGAATTGTAGTGGACGGCGGTTCGGGCTCCTCGTGACGCTGTCGAGAGGAGCAGTTCGCGGCCAACACCACGGGCGCTGCCGGTGACCAGGACCGTACGATCAGTCAGGTCGGGTGATTCCATACGCAGTGATTAGTCACGACTCCCAAAAGCGACCGGGGTCCCGGCATTCGCGGGTGAGATAAAGTTACTCAAAACCGAGTAACAATCTCAACCTTTATATTGTTCCCGGCGCAACAACCGGTATGACCCTCAAAACGATCCTTCTCGCTGTTGGACCGGGTGACGCAAACCGGACAGCAGAACTCGCTGAAGCCGTCATCGAAGTCGCCAAACCAGCCGATTCGACCGTCGTGCTCGGGCACGTCTTCACCGATTCGGAGTACAAGGAGGTGCTAGAGCGCCTCGAGTTCGACCCTGACACGGCGGTCGACACGGACGAGGTTACCCAGCGTCACGCGACGATCCGGAACCTCAGGGCCCCACTCGACGACGCTGGCGTGGCGTACGAGATCCGTGGTGCAGTCGGTGAACACGGAAAGACGATTGTCGATCTGGCATCGGCCGTCGACGCCGACCGGGTGATCGTTGGCGGACGAAAGCGTTCACCGACGGGGAAAGCGGTCTTCGGCTCGACGGCACAGGAGGTGCTCCTCTCTGCACCGTGTCCGGTGACCTTCGTCCGTGGCGAGGAGGCCTGAACCCGCGTTGACGCGAGTTCGCTGAGAGCACCGTCGCTCGTGTGTCGAGCGACTCACTCGCGAAGAACCCTCACCACACGAACTGAACGTACCGGGTATACCGGCGACCCGAGCACATCAGCACAGTCGTGCCGACGACCGACATCCACGACGGCGTAGGCACGGTGCTTATTCCAACACTATCCGAACACAACCCATGACCCACACCGTACTTCTCCCCGACGACCCGAAAGTCGATACCGACATTTTCGAATCACAACTCACCGACGTCGAGTTCGTCACCATCGAATCCGGCAGCGCTGCTCGACTCGAGGACGCACCATCCGCGACCGCCATCGTGGCCAACACGGATACCCCCGTACCTCGAGCGGTGTTCGAGGCCCACCCCGACCTCGTGGTCGTTTCCCGCCTCGGCACCGGATTCGACAACATCGATCTCGGGGCCGCCACCGACACCGGTGTCTGGGTGACGAACGTCCCCGAGTACTCGACTGACGAGGTCGCGACCCACGCCCTCTCGCTGCTCCTCGGGGCCAGACGCACCTTACTCGAGCACGACCTGGCGCTCCGAGCGGGAACCTGGGACTGGACCATCGGTGCGCCTGCCCCAGCGCTCGTCGGGTCGACGGTCGGTGTCGTTTCGTTCGGGGCTATCGCTCGCCGTTTCGTCGACCTCCTCGAGCCGTTCGACACCGACGTGGTCGTCTACGATCCGTACGTCGACGTGGACACCGTCGAAGCCTACGGCGCTCGAGTGACTGACTTCGAATCCATGCTCGAGGTCGCCGATGCCGTGTCCGTTCACGCGCCCTTGACCCCTGAAACCGAGGGGATGTTCGACGAGGAGGCCTTCGCCACACTCCCCGATCACGCCGTCATCGTCAACGTCGGCCGCGGCGGAATCATCGACGAGCAAGCGCTCGTGCGTGCACTCGAGGCGGGCGAACTCGCCGGTGCCGGTCTCGACGTCTTCGCGGAGGAACCCCTCGAGGACTCGCCGCTACTCGAGCGAAACGACGTCTTTTGCACCCCCCACTCGGCGTGGTATTCGGAGGCGTCAAAGCAGGTCCTCAACGAGACGGCCGCCGCGAACGTTTCGACCGCACTCGAGGGCTCGAGACCGCCGGATGCGATCGATGTTGACGGCGAGTGGCTGTGAACGGGGCCACTGAAGTCTCCAAAAGGCGGGTTCCCAGGGTGTGACCACCAGGGGACTATTTTATTTCGACATACGGTGAAGAGGACATATGGACGGACTCCTCAGCGGAAAGACAGCCATCGTCACCGGTGGTGCGAGCGGTATCGGTCGCGCAATCTCTCACACGTTTGCCACCCAGGGCGCGTCAGTCGTCGTCGCCGACCTTCAGGCCACTCCTCGAGAGGGTGGTGACCCGATTCACGACGTGATCGCAAACGAGACCGACGCCGAGGCGACGTTCGTCGAGTGTGACGTGACGAACGAAAACCAGCTCGTGGACGCCATCGAGGCCGCCGAAGCCCTCGGTGGGCTCGACATCATGGTGAACAATGCGGGAATCGTCGGCCCAACCGCCCCGATACAGGAGATTGACATCGAGGAGTTCAGACAGTTGCTCGCGGTCAATGTCGAAGGGGTCTTCACCGGCTCACAACTCGCCGCGGCGGCGATGCTCGAGTCCGACACCGACGGTGGCTCGATCATCAACATGTCGAGTGTTGCGGGCCTGTGTGGGTATGCGAACATCACCCCGTACAACATCGCTAAAGGTGGGGTTCGACTGTTCACCTACGGATTGGCTGCCGAACTCGGACCGCACGACATCCGAGTGAACGCGATCCACCCCGGGGTAATAGAGACGGAAATGACGAAAACCGATTTCCCGGTCATCGGTGGCGAAGACGAGGCCAGCGCGCTCGAGGCGATCCCGCTCCGTCGATTTGGGAAACCTGAAGACGTCGCGAACGTGGCTACCTTCCTCGCGAGTGAGATGGC
>PUKM01000053.1 GCA_003552325.1 Natrialbaceae archaeon
CCCTCCACTGGCTCCTTTCGTTCTTACTGATCGAGAGATGAATCCAGTGGAGGGAGATGACCCTGAACATCAATCTATATTTTGTGAGTCACACCCGAATCGCGTTTCTCGAGGACCATCACTGCTGAGCGACATCAAGGGTCGCTCCCCACCCGAGTCGAATCGAGCACGGCAGAGTCGATCTGACGCCCTTCCGCAACCGATACCATTTCCATCTCCTCCTCACAAGGGACATTTATGAGTAGTGTCCGTGACTTCGAGCTGGCGACCCTCGCTTCCTGGTCACGACTTCCCCATAGCCCCCGGCAGGTGGTCGACCCAGATGGCTGAACCAAACCAGTACGCTCACGCGACCGTGCGACCCCAGTGGCGTCAATGGGTCCTCCTCTCGAGTGTCGTGACGGCACTCGCCGGCGTCACGATCCTGGCACTGTCGGTTTTCTGGGATGGGGGCCCGACTGAGCCGTTTCTCCTCGGAGCTGTCTGTGGTCTTGGGATCGTCCTGTTCGTCGGCTGGCGAACGATTACCCTCTCTCGAGCGACCGCCAGTCCGGAACCGATCACGCTCGCGACCTGGGTGACGATCGGGCGAGCGAGCGCACTCGTGGTGCTCGCAGGCTTCTTCTTCGTCGGTCGGCCCTCCGGCCCAGTTGCGTGGGCGCCGCCCGCCCTCTTCGCTATCGCCACGACCTTCGACGCACTCGATGGGTATCTCGCTCGCGCACGCGACGCCGTCTCCGAACTCGGCGGCCGCCTCGATATCGAAATCGACTCACTGGCGGTTCTGTTCGGCTCGTTGCTTGCCGTCCGCTATGGGATCGCGCCTGCGGTGTTTCTCGCGGTTGGATTCGCCAGATATGCGTTCGTCGGCGGCATGTACTACCGCCGATGGCGAGACGAACCGGTATACGAGCTGGATCACAGTGACCTTCGGCGTGCCCTCGGTGGACTGGCAATGGTCGCCATCTTCGTTGCGCTGGCCCCGGTCCCGGGGCTGTTCTGGTCGACTGTTGTCGCCGTCGCCGTCTTGGTCCCTTTCCTCCTCAACTTCACCCGCGATTGGCTGTACGTGTCGGGCAGACACCCAGCGACCAGTGAGGGTTAAGACGATCCAGTCGAAGTGTTCATCATGTACGCGGTCTCGGTCACGCGCACGTTCGTTGCTCAGCACTTTTTAACGGTTCCCGATCCGGGGCCTGAAGGGACCTTGCACTCTCATCACTTCACGGTCGAAGCGACGGTTTCGGGCCCCGAACTGAACGAGTACGGCTACCTCGTTGACATCGACGCGCTCAGTGACGCGATGGACGTCACGGCCGATGCCTTCAGGGACGTCACGTTGAACGACCGCCCCGAGTTTGCGGGTCGCAATCCGAGCGTCGAACATCTCAGCCGAGTCTTCGGCGATCACCTGCTCGAGCAACTCGAGCTCCCTGGCGCAACGACCCTCGAGATCGCGATTCAGGAAGACGACGTGGCGACCGTCCGTCACACGAGAACGCTCGAGTAGGCCACGATGGACATAGGACTCGTCGTCTACGGTGACCTCGAGGCGACCTCCGGTGGGTTTCGCTACGATCGAAAACTCGTCTCGACGTTGCGCGAGCAGGGCGATTCTGTCGAGGTCATCTCACTCCCGTGGCGGAGCGTGAAACGGGGGTTCGTCGACGGCATCTCTCCGGCGATCCGACGGCGAGTAGATTGCGACGTCGACGTGCTGATTCAGGATGAACTCTGTTATCCGACGCTGTGGCGACACACAAGCCGTCTCAGCAACCCGGACACGATCGTTTCGCTGATTCACCACGTCCAGTCGATGGACCCCACCGAGCGGTACCGCCATCTGTACCGTCCGATCGAACGGCGGTATCTCAGTTCGATCGACGGGGCGGTTGCCACCAGTGCGTTCACCCATCGAAAGGCGGTATCGGTCGCGCCGACGCTCGAGTCCTGTCCGACGCTCATCGCACAGCCAAGTGGTCGCCATGACTCGCCACCGCTGCCAACGACAGCCGTCGAGTCACGAGCACAGGAATCCCCGTTTCGGCTCGTCTTTCTCGGCAATCTCAGCCCCCGGAAAAACCTCGAGACCCTCCTCGAGGCCCTCGAGTACGCCCGAGAACGTGGCCACTGGGTGAGTGGTGAGCCCTGGCACCTGACCGTCGTCGGTAGTCACGACCACGACCCTGCGTACGCGGCGTCCATGGTCGACCGGGTCGACCGTCGAGGCCTCTCCGACGTGGTCGAGTTCACCGGGCACGTCGAACGCAGGTGGCTCGAGGCGATCCTCGAGCGGAGCCACTGCTGTTGCATTCCGGCCAGATACGAGGGGTTCGGAATGGCCTATCTTGAGGCGATGGAGTACGGTGTCGTCCCCATCGCAACGAGCGTCGGGGGGCCATGGGAGTTCATCGAGCCCGGTCAGACGGGCTTTCTGGTCGATCCGTCGGATTCGGTGGCTATCGCTACCCATCTCGAGACCCTCGCCACTGACCGCACGGAACTGGCTCGTCTCGGCACGAACGCGCTCGAGGCTGCGCAGGCGAGAGCCGACTGGACCGAGACGATGCTCGAGATTCGGGCGTTTCTCAGACAACTGGTCGAGAGCGCCTGACCTGTCACACGCCTTCCCCTCGCGCTCGACACGCCGCGTGGGATATAGTGCTGCGTCTCGATCGCGAGACAGGATGACCGACTCGAGCGGGCACTGTCGCTGTCGTCAACCCTCGGTTTGGCCGTCATCGAGACCAGACGTCTGTGGAGAGGCTGCGTCTGTGTTCACCCATGTTGGCCCGTCGGCACATTCCACAGACCGTACTGGATGTCATATCTGTCCGCGGGGAGTACCCAGTGGGCCGTTATCCAGAGAATCAGGAGTCCCAATAACAGGATCAGCGTCACTCCTACAAGCGGGAGAAATACCCAGGATAGAACGCCTGATACCATCGCTACCGACGCAAGGATGTGGGCGACATCTTTTCGTGGACAGTTGCCACACGCTCCACAGCTCACTGGGGACGTCCCGAGGCTTGCTCCACAGGAAGCACACGTGGTATTCATCTACCTGTATATTTGGCGTCATGAAATAACCCTTTATCGCCGGCCAAAGCCACTTCTCGATGAACTTCTTCGTCCCCGCCCACCTCGAGTACTGGGTTCAGCAGAACCGTGCCCGGCCACGGATAACTGCCGGCGAGCTCCAGCACCCGGCTCAGAACTCGAGGAGGACGTCGAATTGGTGGGCGACGTAAACCAACTCTCCACGTTCGATCTGGGCGTGTCGTCGGTCAACCCACGCCGTGAGCGCGTCTTGATCGACCTCGGGGTCTGACTCGAGGGCCGAGCCTACAGTGTCGACGATGTGTGTGAGAAAGGCCGCCTCTGCGGCGGGATACTCGTTCGCTGTCGGTGTGACCACCCAATCTGCACTCCCCGCAGCCACGAGCGTGTGGTCCGTACTCGCTCGTGCCAGGAGATGTCTGCCAGCGTGTGGGTCGCCGGGAGGTTCCCGCGTGCGCATGTCCTCGTGGTATCGATCCATCAGGTGGTCCTCCAGCACCCGGTCCCAGACCGGCTCGAAAATCGTCCCGCCGTCGAACGTAATCGGAAAGTACCCGGTCGTTCCGTCTGGAATGGGGGCAAACAACTGTGCGACTTCCGTCGGGCGAAACAGGTCGATGAACGCCGACCCGATGATCACGTCCGGCTGCGGGCTGAGCAACGGCTCGATCCCCCCACGGACGTCGACCTCGCGGGTACGAACCGTACAGGTGCCCGTTGGGTGCTCGAGTTGGAGCCCGTTCTCCTCCTGTTTTGTCTGGATCTCTCGTGAGTCAGCCCACGCCTCGAGGCGGTGGACAGCGGTTTCCAGGGACTCGCCGTCGATGTCGACCAGTGTGTAGGTTACCGACCCTGGGAGGAGCGACCACTCGAGCAGTCGTTGCACCATCGTGCCGATACCGGCCCCCAGTTCGAGCACCACGGTCGCCTCGGCGAGCCGTGGTTCGAGTGACTCGAGGACGCGTCGATTGAGCGCGCGGTCGTCGACCGTTCGTTTGCTCGCCAGATAGTGCGTTTGCTCGTCCATCCGTCGCCCTCAGGCGACCGAAGCACTGAGCGTTGTGAGGTACCCAGCCAGATCGGTGGTGGTAACGATGCCGACGACCTCGTCATCGTTGTCGACGACGGGGAGATGGTGCACGCCGGTCTCCAACATCAACTCAGCGGCATCGACAATGGGGTCCTGAGGAGAGATGGTCACGACATCGGTCGTCATGTACCTGGACACGGTGGTCTCCGCTTTGGGGAAGCTTTCGGCGACGATCGTCACGAAGTCTGTCGTCGTCAAAATCCCCTCGAGGTGATTGTCCTCGTCGACGACGACGAGCGAACTAATCTCGTGCTCGAGGATCGTCTGTCCGGCCTCCTCGACCAGGGTGTCGGGCGTGACGGTGACCAAGTCGGAGGTCATCAATCGTGCGACGAAAATATCGTCCATGTGTGTCACTCTGTCGAACGGGGTATAAACATTATCGTGTGACACGGGCCACACCGAGGGTTCCCCGAAAGACCATGGTACCGCGATCGAGGGACGGGATGTGAACGCTGGGCTTCGTACACGAGCGGGCACCGAACTGTGCGTGCCCCTCGAGGAATGCCCGGCCTCGACGAGGAGCGCTTCCTTCTTACCCCTCACAACAGACGTGAATGTGTGTTGATGGTCCTGCCCGTACGGGCTACCACACCGCGGCAATGATCATCCAGAGCAACAGGACGTGCCAGACGACCGCGGCGACGGCTCGCTGGACGTTGGCTGCCGGGATCGGTGGGTTGCGGAACATCGCATCGTACACGAACGGCGTCGCAAGCAGGAATCCGGCCGCCATCCCGTACTCCATCGGCACTGACGTCACGGTCCCGATGAGCCACCCACTAATGAGGGCAATCGGGATTGCCACGATGATCCAGTCGTAGCGATGCATCAGTTCCTCACCTCAAGTAAAGTATGAATTCAGCAGATATAGAGGATCCACGAATTCTCGTCTCTTGGGAGCGTGGCCGCTGTTTCACGTGCTCGGACGATGATTGGCAGGGCTAGTGTGTCGTGACCTGACAGTCGCCTCATTGCCCCGGCCTACGTCGACTTCGCACCCCTGTTCCCTCCTAACGGGGACACGAGTGGTGAGCGATGGCGACCCAAGAACGCCGTTAGTTAGCCGATCGTTCCAGATTCTCTCGAGTAATGGGTCTCGAGACAGAACTGCCGGTGGCCCGCTCGCACAAGCGTCACTCGAGGACTCGGCCGGTCCCATGTAGATCACCAGAGAGAGGTTCAAAACGCCAAGAAATTCTGTCCCGGTGTCGTTTATACAACGTACATTTCCACGAGGACGAGACCTATCATAAAGAAGATTGTAGCGACTGCACCGAGTGCAATTCGACGCTTATCCTTCTCACTGCCCAGGTGTATGCCCATGTCTATACCAAATCAGTGAACGTATTTAACATTCTTGGTACGATAGATGGAGGTCTCGATGACCGTCAGCTGGGATAACACACTCATCGCCCAGATCACCCCTTCCAACGCCACAGGTAGCTGCCCCCTGCAGGGCTGTGGACCGTGGAAACGCCGCTTCAGCTCACCCCGCGTTGCTCGGAGGCATACGATTATGCCATCCCCCATCACAGTTGATCCATGGAATACACAACCCTTGGTAGTACGGGGATGACCGTGAGCCGACTCTGTCTGGGCTGTATGAGTTTCGGCTCGAGCGAGTGGCGTCCGTGGGTGCTCGAGGAGGAGGCAAGTCACGAGATCATCGAGCGAGCGATCGATCTCGGTATCACGTTCTTCGATACGGCGAATATGTACTCACAGGGTGAGTCGGAACGAATCCTCGGGGAGGCACTCGAGGGCCACCGCGAGGAGGCGGTCGTGGCGACGAAAGGATACTTCCAGATGCGTGCGGGCGACCACAATTCGGGTGGCCTGTCACGAAAAGCGCTCGAGTAGGAACTGGCCGCGAGCCTGGACCGACTTGGGCTCGAGACCATCGACCTCTATCAGATTCATCGCTGGGACGAGACGACGCCGATCGAGGAGACGCTCCGTACACTCACTGATGCGGTTCGACGCGGACAGGTTCGGTACCTGGGAGCGTCCTCGATGTGGGCCACGCAACTCGCGGATGCAATCCATACGAGCGCCCATCTCGGCCTCGAGCGTTTCATCAGCATGCAGAACCACTACAATCTGGTGTATCGGGAGGAAGAACGGGAAATGCTCCCGTACTGTGAACGCCAGGGGGTCGGCGTCATCCCATGGTCGCCACTCGCCCGCGGCTACCTCACGAGGCCGGACGAAGACGTCGAGGCAACCGAACGCGGTGCGACCGAAGAACACCTCTATGCCCATCCCTACCGGGAGGGTGGCGGTATCGAGATCAACCGTCGGGTCGAGGAACTGGCCGACGACAAGGGTGTCACGATGGCACAGCTCGCGCTTGCCTGGCTGTTACACCAGGAGGCGGTCGACGCGCCGATCGTCGGCACCACGAGCGTCGAGCACCTCGAGCAGGCCGTCGAGGCCCTCGAGATCTCTCTGTCGTCGTCTGATCTCGACTATCTCGAGGAGCCCTATGAGCCGGTTCGGGTATCAGGCCACGACTAGAAAGCTATAGACCGGTTTGATCACGGAAGCTGACAATCGTGATTCGGTGACATTCATGGGCCACAATATTTAACCGATTGTTCTAATATGTACAGGTGTACATGGAGGGGGAGGGAGGATTGCCCAACGAAGGAGCTGCTGAACCGGCGCTCCAGTTGGGGACTGTACTCACACAACTCGATCAGTCGGAAGCGGAACAGCAGGCAACAGCTGTGGAGACGATCTTGCACGTCAGTCACGAAGATCCGACACGGTGTTTGCCGACGGTCCCAAAACTTCGGTCGTTGCTTGGTTCGTGTGATTCACGGACCAACGCCAATATCGCTCGCTGTCTCGAGATAATGGCGAAAAAAGCACCAAACGACGTCGCGCCGTCAGTCCCTGCTATTGTCTCTTTTCTCACTGATAGCCCGTCACTCGAAACCACAACGACGTTGCTCGAGTGTCTCGAGGCGGTGGCTGAAGAACGGCCAGCGATCGTGGCGGACGAACTCGAAGAAGTCGACATTGCGGTCATTGCTGAGCGTGTTGATGGGACCACGGAGACACCAGAGCAGTCGACGGATGCGCTGGCGACCGTCACTGAGCGTGTACACACCCTGCGGCAGGATTGACTCGCTGAACGACTGCGGGGGTCCACAGATCGGGCGAACCTATACCCGACTCGAGGCACTTCATGCGGTATGGACAAGGCTATGCTCGAAGATCAGCGCACGCTCGTCGCAATGATCGAAGCCGAAGGATGGGAGGTTACCGGCGCCGAACTCACGAGTTACGACAGTCCCTGGACCGACGAAGACGCCCCCGAAGCTGAAATCACGCTCACTGCGCGAAAGCCCTACGGAGATGCTGACGAAGAAGCGGGAGACGACGACAATCCGTACCGTCTTAAGTGACCAGGCTGTCAGGTGTTCACTCGAGATAGATTTCTGCAGTCGCCTTCGATTCCAGCGGTCACGCGATAGTCTCGATCCAAACGGGCCGTGTTAACACGAACAGTAGTAGTCGGGACCGCCGAACTCGGTTTCGAGCAGCTGCAGGGCTGGACCTGGGTCAGAGGGACGATACACTCCGGTCGTGAGACCTTGTTGCGATTCGAACGCACCGGTCACCAGTGCCGACCACTCCGACCTCGAGAGGACATC
>PUKM01000259.1 GCA_003552325.1 Natrialbaceae archaeon
GTCGGCGGGTTCGTCAACCGCGTTCTCATCGAATTCGAAGACGGAATCACCACGCTCGGCACCTGGTCGCTCCCGGTCTTCGTGGCCGGCGATGGTGAGGGGAATCTCGTCGTCAGTCATCCGCCGGTACCTCCCCCATCTCGCCGCTTAGGTCGATTCCGGTGACGGCCGACACGTTGTCCTGTTGCATGGTGACGCCGATTGCGCGCTCGGATCGGTCGAGCATCGCCGACCGGTGAGAGACGACGACGAACTGTGCGCGACCCGCAAGTTCGTCGACCATCTGGCCGACGCGTTCGGCGTTGACTGCATCGAGGAACGCGTCGACCTCGTCCAGGGCGTAAAACGGCGCGGGGTTGTGGCGCTGAATCGCGAAAATGAACGCCAGTGCCGTCAGTGACTTCTCGCCCCCCGACATCGCATCCAGACGCTGGATCGGTTTGTCGCCCGGCTGAGCTTTCATCGTCAGCCCGCCCTCGAACGGCTCTGCCTCGTCCTCGAGGTGGAGTGAGCCCGTCCCCTCCGAAAGCTTCTCGAAAATCTCCGTAAAGTGACCCGCAATCGCCTCGTAGGCGTCCATAAACGTCTGTTTTTTCTGCGTTTCGTACTGCTCGATACGTTCTCTGATCGCTGTTGCCTCCTCATCCAGCGTCGCCTTTCCGGCCTCGAGGTCGTCAAGTTCTGAGCGCACCTCGTCGTACTCGTCGATCGCCAGCATGTTCACCGGCTCGAGTGCTTCCATATCGGCCTCGAGTAACGCGACCATCTCGACGACGGTGTCGTGGTCGGGAATCTCCTCGGGATCGTACTCGCCGACGTCCGCCTCGAGGGCGTCGATCTCCCACTCGAGGGCACCGGCTTTTTCACGGGCTCCCTCGAGTTTACTCTCGGCCGTCTGGACGCGGTTTTGTTGGGCGTCACGGTCTTTG
The DNA here is from genome assembly GCA_003552325.1 of Natrialbaceae archaeon. GTDB lineage: Archaea > Halobacteriota > Halobacteria > Halobacteriales > Natrialbaceae > Natronosalvus. The sequence goes on from PUKM01000259.1 coordinate 930, forward strand.
CGTGCCTCGCTGAGGGCCTCTTTGCGCGTCCGGCGTTCGTCTTTTAACTCCGTCAGCTCCTCCTCGAGTTCGGCAACGGCCTCGTGTTTCGCCTCGAGTTCCTCGTGTTTCTCATCGATCTCAGTCGTACATTCTTCGACACGAGTCTCGAGTTCGGCCTTTCGGTTCTGGGCCGTTTCGATGTCGTCGTGTAACGCTTCGATGGCGTCTTCGGCGTACTGCTTTTCGAGGCTCAACTCGTTGAGCTTCCCGTCGAGGGCGTCCATTCGCTCACGACGCTCGCTCACCTCGCCCTCGAGTGTTTCGATCCGTGCGGTGAGCTCCGGAATCTTCGAGTCCGCGAGCTCGCGCTCCAGATCGTCGATGGCTGCCTGGATGGTCTCGATCTCGCCGGTCTGGGATTCGATCTCGTCGGCAATCTCGGTCATTCGTTCGTCGACCGTTTGTCGCTCGTCCTCGAGTTCGCTGAGGCGTTCGGTCCGTTCGTCGATGTCTGTCTCGAGTCGCTCTCGCTTTTCAGCTAGCTTCTCGAGTTCGTTTTCGATCGAACGCACCTCGTCACTTGCATCCGTCTGGCGGTCTCGCGCATCGTCTAGACGATCATCGAGACTGCGGATCTCGTCTCTAACGGACTGTCGCTCCTCCTGTAACGTCGTAATCTGAGTGGCAACGCGCTCGAGTTGTCCGGTTCCGCTGCTCGAAAAGGAGTAGCGTGAGCCTTTTCGTGAGCCACCGGTCATCGCGCCGGTTTTCTCGACCAGGTCGCCGTCGAGGGTAACCATTCGGTAGTCACCCATGTACGCCCGAGCCGTCTCGAGGTCCTCGACGACGAGCGTATCCCCGAGGACGTACGAGAAAATGCCCTCGTAGCGTGGATCGAAATCGACCAGATTGTACGCGAAGTCGACGACACCCGGGTCGTTTGGCGCGGTGGGGAGGCCACGTTTGCGCATCTTCGTGATCGGGAGGAAGGTCGCGCGACCGGCGTTCCGGGATTTGAGGTACTCGATACACTGTTGGCCGATCACGTCGTCGTCGACGACGACGTTCGCCAATCGGCCGCCTGCGGCGGTTTCACAGGCAACTGCATACGCGCCCTCGACGCCACCGAGTTCGGCGACCGGACCGTGGACACCGTCGATAGCCGCGTTCTGAATCGTCGTTACCGCCCGGCCGTACGACGAGTCACCACTTTCACCCGCCTTCGCCTCGAGTTCGGCGTATTCGGCCTGCTTCGCTTGCAGTTTGTCGTCAAGTTCCTCGAGGGTGTCCTGGAGGTCGGCCTTTTCGTCGCGAAGGTCGTCGACCACGGCCGTGATGTTGTCCCGGTTCGTTTCGGCCTTCTCGAGTTCGCGTTGCAGGTCCGACCGCTGGGTCTCGAGTTCGGGGAGTTCCGCTTCCAGGGACTCGATTTCGGCTTCGGTTTCGGTGACCTCGTTCGATCGGCGACGTGCCTCGTCCAGTAACCGATCTTGCTCGCGTTGCAGGTCGTTTTTCGCCGTCTTCGCCGTCTCGAGTTCGTCTTTGCGCTTCCGAAGATCGGCTTTGACCTCGTCGTACTCCGTGTCGACGGCGTCAATTTCGCCTTCGAGGTCGTCGATCTCCCCCTCTCGTTCGGCGACTTCGGCTTTGATCGAGGCTTTCTCGAGTTTGTGCTCGCGCATTTCGCCCTCGAGGTCGGCGACCTGTTCCTGTTTGCGGTCGATCTGGACGAACGCCTCACGACGGGTCGATTCGGCGTCCTCGATACGCGCCTCTGTCGCCTCGATGGTATCCTCGAGGCGGGAGATTTCGCCTTTGATCGCCTCGATCTCGCTTTTGATCTCGAGTTGTTCGTCCTCGCCCTTCCGTTCGATCTCGGCGTTCAGATCCTCGAGGTCCTCCTCCAGTCTGAGCACCTTCCCCTGTCGTTCGTCGAGTTCACGCTGGAGCTCCTTGAGGTCGGCTTCGAGCCCCTCGATACGGGCGTCGACGCGGGCGAGTTCCTCGCGTTTGTCCTCGAGTTCACTCGCCTTGAGATAGCCCTCGTACTCCTCTTTTTCGCGACGGAGACGCCGATATCGCATCGCTGTCTGTCGTTCGTCCTCGAGCTGTCCCAGTCGGGTTCGTTTCTCGTCGATCCGTAACTGGGCTTCGTCGATCCGTTCTTTGACGATTTCGAGCTCGCCGAAGGCGTCCTCCTTCTTGGCATCGAACTCGGCGACGCCGGCGATTTCGTCGATGATCTGGCGACGATTGTACGGCGTCATGTTGATGATTTCGGTGACGTCACCCTGCATGACGACGTTGTAGCCCTCGGGTGCGACGCCGGCTTGGGCCAGTAAGTCCTGGATGTCCGAGAGGTTCACCGAGCGGTCGTTGAGGTAGTAATAGGAGTAGTAGTTGTCTTCGGTTCGCTTGATCCGTCGGCGGATCCGGATTTCGTCACAGTCACCGACGTCGTCGCTGCCGGCGGCGTTGACGACCTGTGTGCGTGTGAGCGTCTCGTCGCTGTTATCGAGGACGACTTCGACGATGGCTTCCCGTGGGGCTCCGGTGTCGCCACCGCCGTCGTGTCCGGGATTGTATATCAGGTCAGTCAACTTCTCAGCGCGAATGCCCCGCGTTCGGGCCAATCCCAAGGCGAAGAGCACCGCGTCGATGATGTTCGATTTCCCCGATCCGTTCGGTCCAGTAACGACGGTGAAGTCCTCGTAAAAGGGAATCTTCGTCTTTCGGCCGAAGCTTTTGAAATTGTCCAGGACGAGGGCCTTGATGTGCATGGTGGTTCCGGGATCCGTGTGCCGACGCGGTGTCTTCGGTCGTCCAGCGCGCCAACGAGTTATGCGACAATAATGTCGTCAGTACCTGAGTCTTCTGGTTCACCCTCGAGGTCGTCGGTCGCTTCCGCGGCGGCCGCGTCGACGTCGTTTTGGGCGGCCTCCGGGGTGTCCTCGTCCTCCTCTGCTTCGAGTTCGATCGTCGTCGCCCGACGTTCTGGCACGCGAGTCGGCGTGTCGGTGTCCAGTTCTGCCTCGAGCACGCGAATGCGCTCTTTCGATTCGACGAGTTCCTCGGTGAGCCCTTCGACGGTCGATTCGAGTTCGTGGACGGTCGCCTCGAGTCGCTCGACGCGGTTTTTCGACATACCTACTAGGGACTGGTCACGATACTTAAACGTACGTCAGACATCTGTCTGCCAATTTATGCTATTTGTGGATACCGCGTCGGTCACGTGGTCGTTTTGGACCGCGTGTTGGTATACGAACAACCGATACTTAGCAGGGAAGACACGAATACCATGCCATGTCAACCCATTCGGTGTCCGTCCCACCGATTACGCTCGAGACGATTCATACGATCGATGACGACTCCTTTACCAGTGACCGTGTCTGCATCGTCACCGGGAGTGCCTCCGGGATCGGGCGGGCAGTCGCCCTGGCCGCCGCCGGAAACGGCCTCACCGTTGGAGCGACCGATTTCGATGCAGCGGGCCTCGAGGAGACGGTTTCGCGCGCTGAAGAGATTGACCTACCGGGCACAATTACGCCGATCGTGGCCGACCTCACGGTGGACGAGGATATCGAACGAATCGTCGAGGAAGCCGCAACCCTCGGTGACATTACCTATCTGGCGAACGTAGCCGGCGTCCAGCACATCGACGCGCTCGAGGATTTTCCGATGGACACCTACGACCGGATCCACGATATCATGCTTCGAGCACCCATCTACCTGAGCAAACGCTGTATCCCACACTTCAAGGACTCCGAGGACGGGACGGGCTGTGTCGGGAACATGGCCTCCGTCCACGGCCACTATGTGACCAGTGACAAGGTGGCCTACAACGTCTCGAAGTTCGGCCTCCGCGGGCTCACCCAATCGATCGCTGCCGAAGGCGACGGCGACATTCGGTCGTTTTCGGTGAGTACTGGCTACGTCAAAACCCCACTCGTGACGAACCAACTCGAGGACACGGCCGACCAACGTGGAATCAGCGTCCAGGAGGTGATCGAGGAGGTGATGCTAGGTCAGTCGCGTGTCAAAACAATGATGGACCCAATCGACGTGGCTAATCTCTTCATCATCGGATTTTCTGATCTCGGCAGTCACCTCGACGGAGGAGACCTGCTGTTCGACGGCGGGATGACGTTGACCTACGAGTGACCGGTGTGCTGGGGACGGTTGCCTCGAAATAACTCAGCGTACGCGCTCGCTCGAGACGCCACAGCATGGACGCGCTGGGCTCTGACGCGTCTTCTCCCGACCCAAAAAGTGGGTGTCAGCGTCGGGTTAGTACAGACCGATCGCTTCGATCTGTTCTTGATACCGGTTGCGGATCGTCACTTCGGTCACCTGGGCGACGTTCGCGACCTCACGTTGGGTCTTCTTTTCGTTGCACAGAAGCGAGGCCGCGTAGATCGCGGCGGCCGCATAGCCAGTGGGTGACTTGCCCGAGAGAAGCCCCTTCTCGCTGGTCACGTCGATGATCTCATTGGCCTTCGACTGCACCTCTTCGGTCAACTCGAGTTCCGAGCAGAATCGGGGGACGTATTTTTTCGGGTCAACGGGTTCCATACCGAGGCCGAGTTCCTGGGCGACGTACCGATACGTCCGGCCGATTTCCTTGCGGTCGACACGCGAGACGCCGGCGACCTCCTCGAGGCTTCGTGGGATCCCCTCCATCCGACAGGCGGCATACAGCGCGGAGGTGGCAACGCCTTCGATAGAGCGTCCCCGAATCAGGTCCTCCTCGAGGGCGCGTCGGTAGAGCATACAGGCGACTTCTCGTACCGAACGGGGGATGCCCATCGCCGAGGACATGCGGTCGATCTCCGAAAGGGCGAATTGGAGGTTCCGTTCGCCGGCGTCTTTGGTGCGGATTCGCTCCTGCCACTTTCGCAGCCGGTGCATCTGGCTGCGTTTTTCCGAGGACAGCGATCGGCCGTAGGCGTCTTTGTCCTTCCAGTCGATGGCCGTCGTCAGGCCCTTATCGTGCATCGTCTGTGTCGTCGGGGCACCGACCCGCGACTTGTTCTCGCGTTCTGCGTGGTTGAACGCCCGCCACTCCGGTCCGCGATCGATACGGGATTCCTCGATAATGAGGCCGCACTGTTCGCAACTGGTCTCCCCACTGCCGTCGTTGGTTAGCAGTGCTTCGGAGTCACACTCTGGACACCGTCTCACCGATTCTGTCGTCGAACTCGAGGTCGTTTCGTCGGTTGCCGTCTGGCTTGATCGCTCTCGTTCGCGGGTGTGGCGTCTCATCGCTTATCTCTTTGGAGGCGACGGGGGTTGTTAAACGCTCTGTCCGATTACCCGACAGGTCTATATATCCTACGCAAGACTTATTTACATATAATTCGGCCCGTTAAGGCCTTTATGTCGCTAATTGCGGGGTTTTTGTCTCGAGGTAGGCGGCCAGCGCTCGTCGTTTCAAGAGCGCAAAGCCCACAGCGACCAGACCGAATCCAACGAAGGTGAGCCAACTTATGGATTCGTTGAGGACGAAGACCCCGACGATGGTCGCCACGACCGGCACCAGATATGAGACGAGCGCTGCCTCGAACGCGCCGTGGTTCTCGAGGATGGTGAAGTAGATGAGGAAGGCCACCGCTGTCGAAAAGACGCCGAGGTAGATGACCATCGAGAGCGAAAGCGGGGTGAGCAGCGATGGTGACTGTGCTTCTCCAGCCCCGTAACTGATCGCGTGAAGGACGAGTGCCCCGAGGACCATCGACCAGCCGGTGAGTGAGAGTCGGTCGATCGTCGGCCGCGCCCGCTGGACGATCACACCGCCGAGGGCAACGCTGATGACCTGGCCGATGATGAGCAGCCGACCGACGGTATCGCCAGCAAGCAAGTTCCCTGGATCGGGCTGGACGACGAATCCAACCCCAATAAACCCGACACAGACGCCGATGACGCCCATCCGTGACAGCCGTTCCCCGAGGAGAAACAGCGCCCACAAGGCGGTGACGATTGGCACGAGGCCCTGTAAGATCGCGGCCACACCGCTCGGGACTGTCTGTTGCCCGATGAACAGAAAGCCGTTACCAGCGACGAGAAAGAGCCCGCCACCGACGATGGCGACGAGATTATTCCGTCCACGGGGGAGCCAGTCCTCGACCCGAACGGCCGCGACGGCCAGCAACAAGACCGCGGCAACGTCGTAGCGAAATGCCGCAAACAACAGTGGTGGGAGATCCTCGAGGCCGACGGCGATCGCTGGAAACGAGAGTCCCCACAGGGCGGCGAGGATGAGAAACAACCCGCCATCTCGTACGCTGGACACACGCAGATTTGGCTCGAGACTGCGAAAATGCTGGCGGTTGCGGCCGGGACTGCTGGCACCATCGAGCCAGTCACCGACCCCGTCCACGACGATAGACACGTTTATGCGACTCTCTCGAGAGGCTTCCACCATGTCCGGGTTATATTATGAGGAGTTCGAGGTGGGTGAAACGATCGAACACGAGCGCCAGCGGACGATCTCGGAGAGCGACAACCAACGGTTCTGTGATATGACGATGAACCAACAGCCGCTGCACCTCGATGCGACGTTTGCGGAGGACACGCAGTTCGGCGAACGGCTCGTCAACGGCCTGTACACGATGTCACTCGCGGTGGGGATTTCGATTCCGGAGACGACTGACGGAACGATCGTTGCCAACCTCAGCTACGACGACGTCGAACACCCGAACCCGGTGTTTCACGGCGATACGATTCGCGTGGAGTCGACGGTCACCGACAAACGCGAGACCAGCGATGGTGATCGGGGCGTCGTGACGATGGCTGTGGAGGTGTTCAACCAGGACGACGACCTCGTCTGTTCGTTCTCGCGGACCGTCCTCTCGCTCAAACGGGCGACCATCGAGGACGGCGAGTAGTCA
>PUKM01000155.1 GCA_003552325.1 Natrialbaceae archaeon
AACCGCGAACCGGAAGCGGAAGAACGCGGCAAACTCCTTCGTCACGATGGCGAACGGACGACGATCGAGGACGTCCCCTGGGAAGCGGTCGAACATCTTGCGGCCGACGACGTGGATTACGACACCAAACCCGAGGAGTGGCTGGCCTAAGGGGACGGCGAACGCCTGAGGCCCCTCGAGATGGTGGTTCGTTGTTTTCACTCTCGGGTATCCACTGGGCAAGACTGATACCCTTCCCTTACGAACATGAAGCCATGGTTAATTGGCTCCGACTCGGCGGCTGGGCCGTGCTGGCAATCCTGGTCCTCTGGATCATCGTCCAGCTCGTGAGCATGGTGTTTTCGTTCATCGCCTGGCTCGTCAGCCTCCTGACGACCCTCCTCATACTCGCCCTCGTGGCGGTAGCAGCGTACTGGCTATATACGAAACTGAGCGGGAACAGTAGTTCACAGCCGCGATCACGATCCCGGTCGCGTTCCTCGAGCCGGTCCCGGTCCAGCTCGAGCGACCGTGAGAAAGAGAAACTCTTCGAGTAAGCCTTTTTCAACCACGCTCGGTTGAGTCGACTCGCTGTCGGCTACTCGAGTGGCTCGGCAGCCTCGCGCTCGAGCAGTGGCGTCGCGTTCTGTTCCGGTAAGGTGACGACGTCGTTCGCCGCGAGGGTGTACTCCCGTTGGTCGATGCCGAGGAACGAGCCAACGTCTTTCGTGATCTTGACTGTGACTCGGTCGACTGCTGGATCTGGTGGCGCCTCATCTTCCACCGGTTCGTCTCCGTCACCGTGGGCGTCGGTATCTGCCTCAGTCTCTGTGCCTCGACCAGCAGCCGCTGGTGTCGAGGAGGACTGATCGACGTCTGCTCGAGAATCTGCCGGACTCGGGTCGGTGGTGCCCCGAATCGAATCATCCACTTCGGCGCCCTGCTGTTCGAGGGAGTCCGCTGGTTCGGACTCGGGCGGGGGTGGCGGCGGTGCAGTCGTCGGATCGGGGTCGAACCCATCACCCATCGCGTCAGCCACGCTGACGCCGTCCTCGGGTGACGGAGCCGGGTCCTGTGCGCGTGATGGATCCACAGATGCACCAGATCCAGCCGGCTCAGAGTCAGTTACCGACGCCTCGGTTGTCGTGTTAGCCTCGACAGGTGGCTCGGTCTCGGCCCCGCCGTTGTCGAGCACCTCGAGCACGCGCGTTTTGTTAGTCGAAATCCGCTCGACCAAATCCTCGAACAGATCCGCTTCTTCGGCGGTGAGTCCGTCGTCGTCAGCCGGCATTCCTGCGGCTGCGAGACTGGCCTGTTTGACCAACTTCCCCATCCGGCGCTCGTAAATCGCTTCGACGACGTCTTTCGCGGTTTCGATTTCGTCGGTCAAACGACTGACCTCCGGGGACGAAAAGGGGTCCGACGCTTCCTCCGCGACGCGCTCGCGCTCCCCCTCGAGGTTCGCGATGTACTCGCCGACTTCCTGGTAAAACGAGGGACGCAGGTGCTGGAGGCTGTCTTTCTGGCGCTCCTTGCTCTGGACCGTGCGCAACTCGTCGAGATTCATTCTTTTTCTTTCTCCGCTCTGCCGCGTGCCATGAGAAACATAGCAACGTACTCCGGTAGTGACTGCTCACCCGCCGTGATTGTAAAGATATCGCCACCGAGTGAAACGTCACCGCCACGGGTCACGTTGACGGCGATTTCGTGGTCTTTGAACGTGTCCGGGACGGCGTCGACCAGTGGATCGAACGCCTCGAGGTCCTCGCGTGGGATGCGTTTGGTTTCGAGCGCGCTTCCCCCGTGAAGGCTGCCAGGGAGTCGAATCAATCGGTTCGTGTCGGTGGTAACGGGTTCGTCGATTGGGGCATTGTCCTCCTCGACCGCTTGCGTGGCGAACCGTTCGGCCAACTGCGAAATCGCGGTGTGAACGGTCACGTTTCCGGCCTCGAGTTCAGCGCGATTGGTGCGTGCTGCCGTTAACGTCGCTTGTGCCTTCCCGGCACCGATGCCGTCGAACGACTGCAAACGCTCGAGTGCGTCCTCGTCTTCGAGGGCCAGCAACTCGTCGATGTAGCGCATGAAGTGGCGGTGCGTTCGCCTCCCCCAGCCGCCATCGATCGCGAGGTGTCGCCGCTGCGTCGGTGTTTTTCGGCCCAGTCCAGCCACCGTTTCCGTCCGAATCAACTCGTCGTACTCGAGGCCGATCCCGCGCACGTAGTCGACGATTTCGCGTCGGTGTTCCCGCTCGAGGTGTTGGACTGCCTCATCCCTGACGTGGACGTGATAGCCCCTGCCACCGGAAAACACGATCTCTAGGTCCTCGAACGCGAAGTCATCCTCCAGGAAATCAAGCAGACGGTAGAGAGCGTCCTTACACGTCTCGAGCATCTCTTCGTAGGAGTCCTCGCCGAGGGTGACCCGCGGCAGATGATCGGCGTCGAGGTCGAAGACGAGGTCAGACGACCGCCAGTCCTTTTCGCTCATTGACGGTGCTCCCGGGTCGCGATACCGCCCGACTGAAAAATACACGTGCTGTGGTCGTTTGCGCTCGAGGAAATCCTCGAGCGAGCCGAGTTCGAGAAGCGATCGGTGTCGGACCATCGTGGTCTGTGGCCCGTCGGTGAACGGGATGTATCCCCACTCGCGCTCGTTGGCGTCAGGTGGTGGGGTGATCTCCGTCCGGCGATAATGGTCGCGGAATCGGCCGCGAAGGTACGCCCTGGTTCGCTCCTCCATTCGTCTCCGGTACTCGGGGGCTAGAACATATAGTCGTTTCCGAATGCACTACGTCGGACTGCCCAGGAGTAAAGTCGCCGGTCACCGCACGGTGTCTCAGCCCTCGACCTGTGGCAGCTCGGCCTCGACGTACTCGAGGAAGCGTGCCGGATGTTCGGCATGTGGCAACTGTGTTGCGTAGTCGATGACGACGAGGTCGAGGTCAGCCGCGTCTGCCAACTCCCGGCCATCACGGAGGGGGACCAGTTCAGCGTCTCGTCCCCAGATGAGTGTGGTTTCGATATCGAGGGCTGCGAGTTCCGTCGCCAGGTCGAAATCGGGGTCGAGCGTCCCCGATGCGAACGACGCTGGGGCATACTTCGCGCCCGGTTGGTGGGCACTTCGCCAGGCATACTCGAGTTCCTCCTGGTCGATACGGTTCGAGTCGTAGTAGCCATCACGTTCGTAGAAGTATCGGATTGCGGGCCTGCTTGCGAGGAGGTTGAACAATCCGGTGCCGATGAGTGGGGATCGAAGGAGGGTCCGCAACCAGGGCCGTTCGTCGCCGGTCTCAGCAAGCGGGCAGATCAAGAAGAGCCGCTCGAGTTCGAGGTCCGTCGCGTCGCTCGCGGCTTCGACGACGAACGCTCCCGTGAGCGAGGAAGCGATGACGATCGGGTTCTCGGTGGTTTCCTGGATGAACTCGCGGATGAACGCCGCATAAAGCCCGGGCGAGTAGACCAGTGGCGGACGCTCAGAACGACCGAATCCAGGGAGGTCGACAGCGATGACTCGAAACGATTCTGACAGCTGCTCGACGATAGGGGCGAATTCCTGGCTACTCGCCCCGGCGTGGATGCTGTGGAGCAACACCAGTGGTGGGGCATCCGGCTCACCGGCGACGGTGTAGCTGGTTTCTATCCCGCGCCAGCGGTATGTGCGTTCGACCCCGGGCAACGGATTGTCGAGTGGGCCGGCCCGCCGCTCGAGGAGTCGGTTGCCAGCCGCGACTGCGCCGACGGTCGCCGCACCTGCGCCGAGTAACTTGCGGAGTTGCATACAAACGAATAGGGGGGCGCGAACCTTATGCGTGCGGTTTGCACTCGTTCTCGGTAGCGAACGTTGAAAAGAAAACCGAAGCCGCCCTCCTCGTTTTCCTAGGGTCGCTTCCCTACTAGTGCGTCGCTTCCTCGAGCACGAGCGTTTCGTCCTCCAGGTAGTGTTCGAAGTGGTGTCCATCGTCTTCGACGATGACCAGGATCTCCCGGAGAATCTGTGCGGTTGCGTGGTCTCCGAGGTTGGTCGCCAGTTCGATACTGTCACGGAGTGATTCGATAATGTCACCGTAGATTTCCAGGTCATTCGCCATCATCGTCCGGAGGTCGTAGACATCTTCACCCTCGAACTGAACGGTGGCTCGTCGCTCGAGGTTTGTCGGGCCAGAGACAGGGACGCCGCCGAGTGCCGTCACACGCTCGGCGATTCGGTCAGCACCTTCCTCTGCGTGTTCGTAGGCCTCCTGGAAGAAGATGTGCAGGTCACGGAACTCCGCACCTTCGACGACCCAGTGGTGTTTTTTCAGCTGGTGATAGAGGACGTACGTGTTCGCCAGCTCGGTGTTCAGCGCGTCGACGACCTGTGCGGCTTTTTCTCTCTCGAGTCGAAGCGGGTTCTCCTCGACGGTATCTGCCTGTTGGCGGACGGTTTTCTGGGTACTCATTGCATCTCAAGCTACGACGCCAACCATCATAAACGCTTTCCAAGGAGAAGTTTTTGTACTGCCTTAGAAATTGTTTTTTATGAATTTGGAATATTAGTTCACCAAATGCGCTATCAGGGGAGACTGAGGGACGGTCCAGTTCTCCTCAGCGACCGGAGTACTCATGTCGATTACAGACACACGACCGTACATGCACTCACGTCTCCTCATCGCCGGGGAAACGCTCGTGGATTTCCTCCCAACGACGCCGGGCCCACTCGAGACCGTGTCCGGATTCGATCGCCGACCGGGCGGGGCCCCGGCCAACGTTGCCGTCGGCCTCGCCAGGCTCGGGCTGCCCCCTCTGTTCTGGACGCGCGTCGGCAACGATCCCTTCGGCCAGTATCTCGAGGCAGTGCTGCTTGAGGAGGGTATCCCCACACCCTATCTTCGTTCCGATCCCGACGCACAGACGTCACTGGCGTTCGTCACGCACGACGAAACCGGCGACCGGACGTTTTCGTTTTATCGAGATGGAACGGCGGATACCCGACTCGAGCCAGGGTTCGTCGAAGATGAGACGCTCAATGAGCTGGAGTGGGTCCACGCTGGTGGGGTCACCCTCGCGAGCGGTCGTTCTCGCCGGGCCACACTCGAGTTACTCGAGCGAGCGAGTGCACGGGGGTGTACCGTGTCGTTCGATCCGAACGTTCGGCCGGAGTTGTGGCCCTCGCCCACCGCACTCGTGGACGTGTGTCGAGAAGCACTCACACACGTGGATATCCTCAAAGCTACTGACGACGAACTCGAGTCACTCGGGTTCGACGGTGATTCGACCGTGGAACGTGCTCAGGGGGCACTGAAATACGGCCCAGAAATCGTGTACGTAACGCGAGGGGGCGCTGGGGCATTGGCAGTCACCAAAGATGGGACACAGCTCGAACACGAGGGCTACGACGTCGACGTTGTCGATACGACCGGAGCCGGGGACGCGTTCACCACCGGGCTCATTGCGGGCAGCCACCTGGAACTGACGGACTCGGAGACCCTGGCGTTCGCCAATCGGATTGCGGCGGAAGCCACGACGGCGACTGGTGCGATGTCTGCGTTGCCGACTCGTGAGGACGTTCGTGAGCTGGCCGATATCGACATTGATCTCGATTTCGACCTCGAGCAGCACAATGAATAACGAGGACACTCCACTTGAACGGCAATGTCAGAGGCGACTCCGAGAAAACCACCAGAAGGTCCTCGAGGAACTTACGGCGGCCGGAGACGCCGTCGCCGAGGACTGGGATGGTCCGTCCCTGGGGGAAGGCCGTAAACTCGTTGAGGCGCTTCGCGGGGAACTGGAGCGTCGAGGGCTGCTCGAGGCACTCACGGACGTGCTGATCGATCTCGTTGCGGCAACGGGCCACAGGCTCCAGGCACCGCCGGTCGCAGGCCCGCCGTACGTCGTCGTCGCGAGTCGTGGCCCGCTGTGTCGGGCGACGATCGACCCGGGGCGGCTCGTGGTCCAGTTCGAACTCTTCGAGCCGCTCGAGGACACGCGTCACTATCGCCGCCTCGAGGCCATCGAGCCCACAGTCGCCCTCCGATAGTGTACTTCGAGAGACTGTTCATCGAGTGTGAACGATCAGTACCTTTTCGTCTCTGGCTGCTAGTCACCTCCCAATGAACCGACGGAGCCCAATGTTCATCGCGCAGGCTCGAGAGGAGTACGGATTCAATCCGGTGGTCGAACCCGTTCCTGGTGACTGGTCTGATGTCGGGGCGATTGCGAAGGCCTTGGGCTGTGACGCTGAACAGATAACAACCGCCACACCCTACGTTGTCAGTCAGGAAATAATTCTCACGATTACAGGCGGGACTTACGGAGCCGACGTGGACGTGATTGCCACCCAATTTGATGTCGACCCGGGGCAGGTGAGCCTGGCAACCGAACGCCAAGCCAATGATCGCTTAGGTTGGGAGGGCGATACGGTTCCACCGTTTTGTCACGACCGGCCAGTAGCGACCCTCGTCGATCAGCGACTGCTCGAGTACGAACGCGTGTGGGCCGCAGCCGGAACGAGTTCGAACGCCTTCGCGATCGATCCAGAGGAACTCACTCGATTGACGAACGCGACGGTGTGTTCGGTGGCGCGTGAACCATGACTCGAGCCATCCTCACGGCATAGGTACTCACACAGCAGCCCGAGCCCGCCCTTGTTAATAAAATCGTCAAGTTAATTAGTAACCTTGCGTAAGGTAGCGGTAGCGCATAACAATGAGTTCCGAAGAACCCACGCTTTCGCGACGGAAGGTACTGCTCACCTCGGCCCCCATCGGTGCACTCGCACTCGCTGGCTGTCTCGGCGGTGACGATGACGATGACGAGGCAGGAAGCGGTGACGATGATGCCGGGGATGACTACGACGATGATCATGATGATGACAACGGGGATGACCATGATCATGACGACGACCACGACGATGTCGCCGACGAGGAATTCGACGAACTTGGTATCGAGGAGTTCACTGTTCTCGACCGCGCACACGACCCACACGAGGAAGTCGCGTACGTTCACGGCGACCACTGGCACGGTAGCCTCCCTGAGATCCCCCACGGTGACAACGTCTCACTCGGCGCGGACATCGAAGACGAAGACGGCGACACTTTCGAACTCGACGGCGAATTCGAACTTCGTGTCGCCCTCGCTCCCGACGAACCGGACGACGTCGTCTCGTTCGACTACCACGGGGATCACGTCCATATCATCGGCGAACAGGAGGGTGTCGTCGACATCGTCTTCCAGATCTACCACGACGACCACGCTGATTATCAAAGCGCACCGATCACGGCACAGGTTGTCGATGACGATCACGGTCACGACGATGAAGGCGAGGACGAAGCGTTCGACGACCTTGGTATAGACGAGTTTACCGTCCTTGACCGCGCTCACGACCCACACGAGGAAGCCGCATACATCCACGGCGACCACTGGCATGGCGACCTCCCACAGATCGAAGCAGGAGAGAACGTGTCACTCGGAGCGGACATAACGGATGATGACGGTGACACGTTCGAGCTCGGTGACGAATACGAACTCCGCGCGGTGCTCGCTCCGGATGAGCCCGAGGGCATCGTCTCGTTCGACTACCACGGCGATCACATCCACCTCATTGGTGAGGAAGAAGGTGTCGTCAACGTCGTCTTCCAGATTTACCACGACGACCACGTTGACTACCAGACCCCACCGATTGCCGCACAGGTGGTTGACGATGTCGATGATGATCACGGTCACGACGACGATTACTGATCGAAACCTCAGTCGTGATTCGGAAAGGATGATCGACACCTCGACTCGGTGACCGCCGACGAATCGACACTACCCACACC
>PUKM01000178.1 GCA_003552325.1 Natrialbaceae archaeon
ATGGGACCGCCCGGATTTGAACCGGGGTCACGGGCACCCAAGGCCCGAAGTATACCAGGCTAACCCACGGTCCCGCATCTGCACTTCAGGACGGAGTGGATAAAGCGTTTCGTTTGTCTCCGGCCGCGCTCGAGAGTCCCACGCACACGCTCTCAATCGCTCGAGCGCCCGATAGAAGCCAATTCCGTCGATAATTCGTTCGCTCAACGATACGTTCCCCTTCCGAAAGGCATAATCACATACTGTCCTGAGAGGGGACAATGAGCCATCAACTTCCAGACGTACAGGCGACCTCGCCTGACGTGACCGTCGGCCTCAGCCAGGTCGGCGTTACCGGCGTCGAAAAGCTCGTCAAAATCACTCGCGCAGACAAGCGCCCGCTCGTGTTCACCGCCGAGTTCGAGGTCTTCGTCGACCTCCCCTCCTGGCGAAAAGGTGCGGATATGAGCCGCAACATGGAGGTCATCGACGAGATCCTCGAGGAGGCCACGCGCGAGGAAGCCTACCGGATCGAGGACGTCTGTGGCCAGGCCGCCGAGCGCCTGCTCGAGAAACACGATTACACCTCCTGTGCGGAGGTGTCGATGCAGGCGGAGTTCCTGCGACGCGAACAGACGCCGGCCAGCGATCGTGAAACCCAACACACGGTCGACATCCTCGCCTCGGCGACGGCGACAGAAGAGGGCACCCGTGAGGAGATCGGCGCGCACGTCGTCGGCATGACGGTCTGTCCGTGCTCACAGGGCATGTCCGCCGCTCGAGCCAAACAGAAACTCGAGGACCTCGAGATTCCCGAAGAAAAGATCACCGAGTTCCTGGATGAGGTCCCCCAGCCTGGACACTCCCAGCGCGGGCACGCTACCCTGTCCATCGAAAGCGAAGGGGCCCCCGACGTGGACCTCAACGACCTCATCGAGGTTGCTCGCGATTCGATGAGCGCCCACATATACAACCTGGCGAAACGACCCGACGAGGATTACATGACGTTCGAAGCCCACAGCGACGCCAAGTTCGTCGAAGACTGTGTCCGGGCGATGGCCGAAGGCGTCCTGACGGAGTTCAACCACCTCCCGGACGACGCCGTAATCCGCATGTCACAGTCGAACGACGAATCGATCCACCAGCACAACGCCCACGCCGAACGCGTCGTCGAGATGGAAACCCTCCGTCGCGAGATCAACGGCGACCTCGTATAGCGGTTTTCTCCCTCGAGGGGCCATCGTTTCGTGGCCGGCGACCGCACCGAGCAGCCACGAGTTGACACCGATCCGAACAGTTTAGGGACCGATGAGAGTAGGTAGGGCATGAAATGCACGCGGTTTCCGTGCAGGTGGTGTCATTGCCAGGCCTGACAGTGGTCTCAGCGATGGCAACGACCGAGTACCGCCGACGGACGCGTGTCGTCTTTGCTGACCGAACGAAACTATTGCTTATGGGCGCGATTGGGCTCTTCGCCCTCGGGCCGCTGCTTCTCTTCGGAACGATCCTCTTGCCAATGGTCGGGAGCGAAGTCGCTGCCGGCAACATCGAGGCCTTCGACCTCGTGACCGTCACGGACGTCGCGATGGGCGGGAGTGCACTGGTCTGGTTCGGCCTCGTGGTGTTCGCGGCGATGCGAGCGGTCGGAACTGCAGGGAAACTCGAGCAGCCAGCCTGTGTCCTGCTCGCAACGACGCCACGGTCGGTCGTGCTCGGCCGGATTGGTGGTGAAATACTCGTCTTCGGAACCTGGCTCGTCCCCCTCACGCTCGTGCTCTCGGGGGCGTTCGCCTACGGGGCCGGGACAGTGTGGCCAGTGATCGGTGCACTCGCGCTCCTGGTCGTCCTGCTAGGTAGCTCGTTCCCCGTCGGATTCCTTCTGGGGCTGGCTGTTCGCCACCTGCTCACGGTGTACGAACCGATCGCCAGATACCGGTTGCCGCTGGTGATCCCCGTGGCCGTCGCGTACGTCGGCGCGATCACCATGGGGTGGATCGACCAGATCCTCACGTTCCTGTTCACACTGTTCAGTGAAACGCCACTGGGCTGGCCCGGCCACCTCCTGCTCGCGAGCCTGCCCGGCGTGAGCTTCTCCCCAGGAGCCGTCGTTGGTGCACTCGGGTTGACTGCTCTCATCGCCGCACTCGCCGTGGCCGGGGCAACTCGAGTGGGAGAACGACACTGGTTTGCCGATCCATTTCGAGATGAAAGCGAGGCCACAAGCGAATCCGATCCCGCGCCAGGTCGGTTGACGAGGCTGCTCGAGCTGGGCTTGCCACGCCCGGTTCAGACGGTGACGATCACGGCGATCAGGCGGACGAAACGCGCGCCCGTTCGATTGCTGTACGTGGCCTACCCGCTGTTCTTCGCCGTATTCTTTATTCCCGATATCGTGCAAGCCGGCTCGATATCACCTACGGTCGCCGTGTTGGTCTGTCTCTACATCGTCTGGGGTGCCGGAGCCCTGTTTACACTCAACCCACTCGGTGACCTCGGGCCCGCCCTCCCCGCTGTGGTGACGACGACAGTATCCGGTCGGTCGATGATCACTGGTCGGATCGTCGCTGGCGCACTCGTTGCCGTCCCACTCGCCCTGTTCGTCAGCCTCGGGGTCGGTGTGGCCAGTCCGCTCAGCCTCGAGCAAACTGGCGTGCTCGTCGCGGCTACGACCGTGGGGGCAATCGCCAGCCCCGCCCTCGCAACCGGCGTCGGGTCGCTGTTTCCCCGCTTTGGCACCGTGACGCTCACGAGCAATCGTGACGCGGTGATGCCGAGTAAGAGTGCCTTCGCCGGCTACACACTGGCGCTCGCGCTCCCCGTGGCGAGCGCAGTGGTCCTCTACACTGGCCTCGAGGCACCGGTCGCAACAGCCGTTTCGACACTCCTGGCACAGCTTCCGGGCCCCACGATCCGTCTCCAACCCGCTGTTATCGCCGGCGGGGCCTGGGCAGTCCTCGTCGCCGGGGTCATCGCCCCGCCACTGTCAGCGGTGTACGCCACCAGGCGATTCAACGGATTCGTCCAGGAGTAACTGCACACACCAGCCGCTCGCGACAGACGACTGTACTGGCCCGCGTTCGTCCCCCAAGCCAATCCACGCTCAGCGCTGTTCGCTCGAGGCCATCGACTCGCGAGCACTGCCATCCTGGGTGATCTCGAGGAACGCATCCTCGAGACTGCCGCTTTCGCCCGTTTCCGCGCGTGATTTCAACGCCTCTGGCTCGCCTTCGGCGACCAGTCGCCCCTCGTGTAAGACGCCGATGGTGTCGGCGAGGTCGTCGACGACGGAGAGAATGTGTGTCGAGAGAAAGATCGTCATCTCCTGATCGGCGAGATCCGCGATGGTGTCGCGCATCGTCCGGGCCGCACGCGGATCGAGCCCGCTCGTCGGCTCGTCGAGAAACGCGACCGCGGGTTCGTGCAACACGGCCTGGATGACGCCGACTTTCTGTCGCATGCCCTTCGAGTAGGCGTCGATCCGTTTGTCCGCATCCTCGAGGAGGTCGAACCGCTCGAGTAACCGTTCAATTCGCGCCGTGGCAGACTCCGGTGGCAGGTCTCGAAGCCCGGCGACGTACTCGAGTTGTTCACGGCCGGTGAGCTCGTCGTAGATCGGTGGATCCTCCGGAAGATACCCGATGTGGGGGGTGACCGCGTTCCGATCTGTGATGTCGGCACCGGCAACGCGAGCGCTCCCTGCGGTCGGCTTCGTGAGCGTCGTGAACATCCGCATCGTCGTCGTCTTCCCCGCACCGTTCGGCCCGAGAAATCCGTACACTGCTCCACGGGGGATCGCCAGATCGAGATCCGCAACGGCAGTTTCCTCGCCGTACTGTTTGGTCAACCCATCCGCCTCGATGACGAGGTCGGTGCCGGTTGTCATGGACAGCAGTTCGATGTAGTTGGTGAAAGTGTTGTTGGTGTAACGGGTCTCGGAGGGGGTTCGTGATGGTCGGTCAGAACGACAGTGGCGTCGCCTCCTTCCATCGGGGGAGGAACTCCTCGTGGACGTCAGCAGCGAACTCCGGGTCTTTCAGATCGATCATGCCGAACGCCTCTCCCGATCCGAGCGGGTTGGGCACCTGAATCACGACCTCGACACCGTCGATGACGTTGAACGACCCCGTCACGTTCTCGTTCGTCCGCACCGAAAAGTCCGGACGTTCCTGTAAGGCGGTCTGGTATCGCCGGCCCACGTTGGGCGAAAGCGAACTGACCAAACTCCGATTCATCAGCACGTCGACCGTCACGCCCCTATCGAGGGCATCCTCGAGATGGGCGAGGACCTCGTCGCCGACGGTTCGAATATCGATCTGTGGCGACGGATCGGCCGCCACCATGACGATCTCCCGATCGGCAGCCGCCAGGCGCTCGAGCAGGAGATCGATCGTCTCATCGGGGCCAACAGCGGCCGTCCAGAACTGTTCTTCCACGGGCTCTGCGGCATCGAGTTCGTCGGCGAGATCGTCGACAATCGACTCGTACTGCGTTGCTTTTTGATCGAGTTCGCGTTTCTTGTCCTCGAGCAACCGGTCGAGTGCCGTCGCCGGTTCGACGGCAACGTATTTTTTCGGTCGACTAGCCGTCTGACTGCGGACGAGATTGTACTGTTCGATACTGTTGAGAACGTCGTAGATACGCCCCATCGGAACGTCACTCGCACGTGACAACTCCTTTGCCGTTGTCGGGCCCGTGCTGAGGAGTGCACGATAGGCTCGTGCTTCGTACTCCGACAGTCCGAGGTCTCTGAGTGTGGCCATACCAGCACCAGGGTAATCCAGGTGCATAAACACTCGGGTAGTTTGATCCGGTTCGAAGTTCTCGAAAACAGCTGTTTTTCAGGGAAGGACGTCCTGTACGGCGTCGCTCAACTCCGCAGGGGTTGTCGCTGGCTCCGTCGTTCGGCCGTCCCGTTGGGCGACAGCCGTCTTGGCAGGCACCGACGCCTCGGGCAGCACGACCTTCTCGTAATCAGCGATTCGGCAGGCCGCCCGGTGAAGGTCCGAGCCCGCCTCGTCACCGATCCGAATCACGAGCGTTCCCTCGAGCACTCGAGTGGACACGCTGGCGTAGCGAGCGACCTGGACGCCGAAGCGGTCGCTCGCACCGGCGAAATCGGCGAGCGTTTCTCTGGCGATCCGCTCGTATCGGTCTGTCCCGGTGTGCACCGCGAGATCCAGCAACGCCTCCGCGAGTTCGACGTTCGCGTTTAGCGGGCGTAGTGGCCGGTCGAGCAAGCCCACGTCCATCGTTGGACCATCGAGGAACGACGCCCCATCTCGAAGCGTGTCGATGGTGGTTTCTGCGACCGCGCGGGCATCCTCGAGTGTGTCCACCCCGAGGACGCTCCGGGCGCTCAGCAGTGCTCGAAGCGTCCGGGCCTGCGTAGACAGGAGGCCCGGTTCACCGACTGGCACCTGTTCGCCATCCACGCGTTCGAACCCGTGAAGGAGAGTGCCATCCTCGAGCGCGTGCGTACGGATCGTCTCGAGCGCTCGCGAGGCGTATCGTGCCGCCCGTTCGTCGTCGGTGTACGCCGCGTAGGTACACAGCGCGTCGACGGCCAGTGCGTTCGCCCCGGTCACGAACGTCTCGTCGACCGGTGGCTGGTCTCCCTCCCGGTCACTCGGCTCGAGCGTGTACTGTTCGGGGTCACCGGGAGCCTGGCTGTTGGCAAACGCGTCCCCCGTCCAGAGCGTCGTCGTGAGATACTCGATCGTCCGTTCGGCGGGGTTCCGATAGGTCCCTTCCCCGGTGTAGAGATAGGCGTTCGCGAAGGCCCGACAGAGCGCTGCGTTGGCGTCGAGGAGCTTTTCGTGCTGTGTACCCGACCAGTCAGCCCCCAGGGCAAACCGGAAGAATCCGCCCTCGTAGCGATCGAAGAGGTTTGCAGCGACGGCATCGAACGAACGGGTCGCCATCGCCCGATCGCGTTTCAGCGCAAACTCGAGGGCATCGGGCAACGGAAACTTGGGTTGGTCCCCCCACCCACCGGCACGCTCGTCGTACCGATCGGTGAGCTGGCCGAGCATCTGGCGTTCGATCGTCGGTGACAGCTCCCCTGCGGGCGGGTCAGTCGCCTGCACCTGCCGGGGGACGGACCCCGCCGCGCCACCTCGGTCATCCCACATCTCCCGAACGCGCTCGAGGACCTGTCGAAGCCCATCGTGATCCAGGTAGCCAGCGCCCGTCAGGACCGTTCCATCAGGTGCCAGAAAGACCGTCGACGGAAAGCCACCCATGTTGTAGCGGTCCCGAACCCGCGGCTGGCGGTCGACGTCGACACGCACCGGGACGAACCCATCGTTGACGTTCGCCGCGATCGTCGGCACTGCGTACGTCTCCCGGTCCATCTCGTGACAGTGACGACACCACGGCGCCGTCAGTGACAACAGTATCGGCACGTCACGCTCACGCGCCTCGACAAACGCCTGCGGCCCCCACGCCCGCCAGTCGACACGGGTTCGATCGTTCATACCCGAGCGGTAGCGAGTGAGCGGGGTAAGGGCTTCGTTCATCGATGAACCACCGAGAGACGGACTCATCGGTGGCTTCCAGCGGATCGACCGACAGTGCTCGGCACTCGCGAGAAGCGTAAAGGGTTTTCACCCCACGTGCGCTAGCAGAACCATGCTCCGGTGGATCCTCGCGTTGTTGTTCATCCCCTTCCTCGACGCGGTGTTACTCGCCGTCGTCGTCAGCCAGACCGAGTATCTCGGCTGGGTGGGAATGGTCGCCCTGGTCGTCCTCACCGGACTCATCGGGATGTTACTGGTCCGCGCCGAAGGCCGGCGGACTCTCGCCAAAACCCAGCGTTCGCTTGCTGCCGGAAAGCCGCCGACGAATCAGTTGCTCGACGCCGGGTTATTGATCGCCGCCGGAGCCTTCCTCCTCACGCCCGGACTCGTCACCGACCTCCTCGGGTTCCTGCTCGTCCTTCCACCAACACGGATCCCGATCCGAGCCGGCCTCAAACGGTTCGTCATCGTCCCCGCCCTCGACAAACGAACCGATGGGTTCACCAGCGGCGTCGTCTGGACCGGTGGCTTCCCCGACGAGGAGACGACGCGAGCGAACTGGGGTGCGGGCGTCGGCCCGGCGAACGATTCGGGAGGAACGTCGATGAACGAACCTCGAGACGACGCCTCGACGGTCGACCTCGATAGCGACGCCTACACGGTCGATGAGCGTCACGACGAGCAAACGTAGGGATTGACCTCCCCCACGCCCTGGAGGACGTGGAATCCGACCATCGGATTTCCGCCGAGTGTGACGTTCAAGGTTCCAACCCGCACTCAAGGGGAACCGGCAGCATCTCGGAAGACACAGTCTTCCGACGGTCCGCGAGAGCTTCGCTCTCGCTTGATACCGGGGGAACTCTCGTTTCCTCCCCTGTATAGGGCTGTGGCCCGGTCAAACAGGCCCCATCAGATTCCGTGTCATCGCCGTGTGAACCACCGTTGGTCCACCGCCCCTTGTGGTTCGGGGCCAGCATCTCACCGAATCCGTAGCACTCTATGGTACGTCGGGCCACAGCAAAAGGATTCCGAACGAAATCCATCCCGACAACCAACGGCGGATATTGCGCCGAGCCTACCGCTCGACCTGCGCCTGAAGACGCAGGTATGCGCTCGAAAACTCTATCACTCGAGAAAACCCCACGCTCGCTAGCGGTTCTCATGGGCCCCCAGGAAAGAAACGTTTAAACGTCCCTCCACGCAACTCAGTGTTGCGTACTGGGCCAATAGCTCAATCAGGTTGAGCGCCACTCTGATAAG
>PUKM01000140.1 GCA_003552325.1 Natrialbaceae archaeon
TCAAAAACGCTGGTGGATTCAACAACGACTGGGAACTTACTTACGCCGCAGCCCTCTTCTTGCTTGCCACGGAGGAAGGCTACGGCCGCTCTCTCGAGGCGTTCACCGAGGCTATCGCTGACCACGGCGGTGGACTAGAGGCCGCTGAACGAGCCGTCCGTGAGGAAATCGGGGCTCGAGCCACCGAACGCGTGAAAAATCGCTGGGAGCCACAACGCCTCCGTGACGTCTTCCAGCAGTTGTACCTCGGGGAGGAGTTGTATCGAGCCCTCGAGGATGGCGAGCCGGACGCTGACGCCGTTTTCGACCAGCACACGGCGGGATTCATCCACGACGAACCGCTGTTGCTCGAGCCTGAGACCCGAGCGGACCTTACCGACACCTACGATCTGGGTGTCCTCACCGGGCGGCCGGCGGCTGAGGCCTCGATCGCCCTCGAGCGAGCCGGTCTCGAGGTGCCGGCCGATCACCGGTTTACCATGGACGACTGGGAGGAAGGAAAACCCCATCCTCGAGCCCTCCTCACGCTCGCTGATCGGTTCGACGCCGAACGGACCGTTTTCGTTGGGGATACCCTCGACGACGTCCGGACGGCCGTCAACGCGGCCAACGCGGACGAGACACGACAGTACCTCGGCGTCGGGGTCCTCACCGGCGGGTTGACGGGTGCTGAAGGGCGCGAGGCGTTCGAGGAAGCCGGTGCGGCGACCGTTCTCGAGTCGGTGAACGACCTTCCGGAGCTACTCGAGGAGCGCTGAGGACGTCGGGCTATACTCGAAGCGACGGACGAACCGTCTGTTTACACTCGAGACCCCTGCGGCCTCGCCCACCCGTTTTTTGCCTTCTCCGACACTACTTATGAGTAATGTCCGATCCCGCTGACTTCTCACGGCCCGCCGACGACCTGCCTGGAGAGCCGACGTCGCCGTGGCTCGCGACGACCCCCGATGCGTCCTATCCTCCGCTCGAGGCGGACCTCACGGTCGACGTCTGTGTCGTCGGCGCGGGGATCGCCGGCCTCTCGACCGCCATCGAACTTCGTGACCGGGGTGCGTCGGTGGTCGTCCTCGAGCGTGATCACGTTGCTGCGGGCACCACCGGTAAGTCGACGGCGAAGGTGACCAGTCAACACGGCCTGCAGTACGACCAACTCCACCGAGAGTTCGGCTCGAAAGCTGCTCGTCAGTACGCGACGGTCAACGAGGCGGCCATCGACACGATCGAGGAGCGAATTGCGTCCCTCGAGATCGACTGCGGATTCGAACGCCAGCCGTCGTACCTGTACGGCAACGAACCGGACGCTCTGCGGCGGGAAGCGGATGCGGCACAACGGGCGGGACTGCCGGCCTCGCTCGTCCGGTCGGTTCCGCCGTTCGAACGAGCCCAGGGAGCCGTCAAGTTCGACGACCAGGCCTGGTTTCACCCCCGACGGTATCTGTTGGCGCTTGCCGAGTGGCTCCACGAGGACGACGATGCGGCAATCTACGAACGAACCCGTGTGACGGCGGTCGATCCGGGTACCCGTCCGCGTGTGCGGACACCGTCGGGAACAGTGAGCGCGAATCACGTCGTCCTCGCGACGGGGTTCCCCCTGCTGGACCGGGCTGGATACTTCACGCGTCTGTACCCAAAACGGTCGTACGTCCTGGCCGTTCGCCTCGGGGTCGATCCACCGGAGGGAATGTACTACCGGGCGGGCGACAACTACCGCTCCGTACGGACCCACCGCGACGCCCAGGGTGCCTTGCTCCTCGTCGGCGGTGAGAACCACAAAACCGGCCAGGGTGGGCCAACACGGGAGCGGTACCAGCGGTTGCTCGAGTGGGCAACCGACCGCTTTCCGATCGAGGGCGTCGAGTACCGATGGTCGACACAGGATTACGTCTCCGTCGACGGCCTCCCGTTCGTGGGGCGGGCCGGACCGGGTGCCCGAAACGTCTCGATTGCGACCGGCTTCGGCGGTTGGGGGATGACCGGCGGGACCGCCGCGGGCGAGCTCCTCGCGGAATCGATTACCGGCACCGACCCCCCCGTACTCGAGTTGTTCGACCCGCTTCGATTCACGCCGAAGCCCTCACTACCGAAGACGCTGACCGAGAACGCCGATGCCGCGAGCCAGTTCGTCACCGACTGGGTACAGGCACTAGTGGCCCCCGACCTCGCAGGTATTTCGCGTGGTGAGGGTCGGGTCATCCGGCAGGGCGCCTCGCCGATCGCCGCCGCCCGCGACGGGGACGGCGATCTCCACACCGTGTCGGCCGTCTGCCCGCATACGGCCTGTCTCGTCGACTGGAACGACGCCGAGTGCACCTGGGACTGTCCGTGTCACGGCTCCCGATTCACTCCCGATGGTCGGTTGCTCGAGGGGCCAGCGACTGAGGACTTATCCCCCGTGGACCCGGACCGGTGAGGCGAGCGGGCCCACGGGCGTGAGGGGTACTGCCGGGACGGTACGCTTTTGCCCATCTCGCCACGAGGGTGGATATGGACGACCTCGAGCAGGCCGCGAGGGCGATACGGCAGGGAGACCTCGTCATCTACCCGACGGAAACGGTGTACGGTCTCGGGGCCGATGCCCTCGATCCAGCGGCCGTCGAACGGGTGTACGCCTGCAAAGGGCGGGATCGATCGAACCCGATCTCACTTGCCGTCCCCTCGGTGCCCACAGCGTTCGAGTTCGTTCGAGTCAGCGATCGAGAGCGACAGTTCATGGCCCGATTTCTCCCGGGCCCGGTGACCGTCCTCTGTCGCCGGCGGGACGTCGTGCCGGACGTGCTCACGGCCGGCGGTGACCGTGTCGGGATCCGCGTCCCGGACCATCCCGTCGCCCTGGCGCTCTGTGAGCGCGCCGGGACACCGATCACCGCGACCAGTGCAAACTTGAGTGGGAGCGGCAGTGTTCGTCATCCAGATACGCTCGAGGCCGAAATGACCGACGCCGTTGCGGTCGTCCTCGAGGGTGGAGAGACACCGGGAACCGAAAGCACGGTCGTCGACGTCGACGCCGGGGTGATCCACCGTCGTGGTGGCGACGCCGACGCCATCGAGGCGTGGCTCGAGCGCTAGTAACGCGATCGCTCAACCAAACCCGAGTAACGACCGAAGGCTTCGCGTTCGGACGCCACAGGTGTCCGCGTAGGCACATGCGTGACACTTCTCGCGGTTGTGCAGTCGGGGTGGTGGCCCGTCGAGTTCCTGAACGGTTCGTAACACCCGTCGATACTCCCCCTTTCGTCGGGTTGTCATCGGGACGTGGCGGATGACACCGTAGGCAGGAAACTCGAGCCAGGCACCGCCCACAGGTTCGCCACGGTCCCACGCCAGGGCTTTGGCGGCAGCGACGGCATGGACGCGTTGAGTCTCCCACACTCCCTGGTCGGGTGGCGACCCAGCCGAGATGAGGACTGGCTCGAGCGGGTCGGTAAGGATTTTGTGGACGATGCCGTGACAATCCCGACCGGCGACGAAGACGTCAGTTTCCGCTGGTGAACAGAGCGCTTCCCAGCGGTTTTGTGGCTGTTCACTCTCGGGACGGCTGCACGTCGTGTCCTGTAACCGGTCTCGCGTGTGACAGAGTTGGGCCCGATAGACGCTTGGTGTGGTCTCGATCGGCTCGCCAGCCAGTGCGGTGTCACTCGCCTCGAGCAACCGCTCGTACTGGGTGGCGAGTGCTCGAATCTGGGGCACTCGAGGGGGTGGCTCGCGGTCGTCTTCCTGACGGACGTAGTACAGTTTCCGGGGGCAGTACGCTGCCGTTCGGAGGTCACTGAACGCGAGCCTGGACATACCCCGGTTGGCTGCGTTCTCGTATATAAACGCAGGTTTCAACCCTAAAATGAGACGTCGGTTTCCATCCCTTCGGTGGCGTCCTCGAGGCCGTCCTCACGGACGTCGGTAGCCATGCGGGAGGCGAGATCCGAGTCCGCGAGGAGACTGTCGAACTCGTCACGGTAGCGGTCGTTTGCCGCTCGAGATTCGGCTTTCGCTTCGGCGACGCGCCGGTATTGGCGGATCGTGTCCGGGTCGACGTCGTACTCGGCGGCGAGTGTCTCGTCGTCTTCTTCACGGTCACGGATCGCGCCGAGGTCGATCTCGTCGGCGTCGGCATCGTCGACGAGGTGGAGCGCACACCGGGCCTCGAACACGACCTCGGCGTCGGTATCGAACTCGTCTGCGATCTCCTCGTCGCGTTGCCCGTCGTAGTACGCTTTCGCCACCTCCTCGAGCTCGGTCTCCGACAGTGGCGTTTCGAAGCCGTACCGGTCGTCCATCTGTGTGATGACGCGCTCGAGGCGTTCGTCGACGGTTTGGTCGCTTTTTTCGAGGGAGCCTCGCGTGTCCTCCTGTGATTCGGTGACGGTCTCTTCGCCGTCGGTGACACTGGTGAAGATTTCACGGAGTTCCTCGGTTTTGTCGTTCATGGATGCAATCGGCGACGGGAACGTATTTAAACCTGTTGCCAGCCTACGTGAGCCGGTGACGCTATCGTGCTCTCGGCACACCCTCGATTCGGCTGCCGGCGCATCCGTTATCGTGAGCATCACAACTAAACTCACAACCGAGTTTTTATTCCTGGGAGACGGCTCCGGGGTCCTGTCACACGCTGGTCCGAAGATTTAAGTGGTGAGTGCGCCCGTCATAGTACATGATCGTTGCTGCACAGACGGAGGTCACGCGGGAGACCTACTATGGAATTTCCTCGGTGGAGAAAGTGTTGTTTTACTTTCTCGCAGCGGTGGCGATTCTGGTCTTCCTCTACGGCGTCTATGCCCGCTTCGCCCGGTACGCCGACGGGGATGACGACCCGTTCCCTCGACTCGACGCTGTCTCGAGTCGGGTGGCAAGCGCTACGAAGATCGTCCTGACGAACGAAAAGCAGTTCAATCGCGACCTGTACGGGGGATTGATGCACGCCTTTATTTTCTGGGGCTTTCTCACCTTGCTCATTGCCACATCGATCCTCGCGTTCGACGAGTACGCCTTCGGTACGGTGACAGACGCTTCCTTCTGGTACGGTGACTTCTACCTCGGCTATCAGTTCATGGTCGACGCGATGGGGCTCTTGTTCGTCGTCGGTGTTGGCATGGCGATGTACCGTCGGTACTGGGTCAGGAAAGTGCGTCTGTGGGGGCGACACACGTCTATCGAGGACGATATTTTCATCTGGCTGTTGTTCGTCCTCGGCGTCGGTGGGTTCGCCCTCGAGGGAATCCGCATTTATGCGACCGGCATGCCCGAGTGGGAGGTCGTGAGCTTCGTCGGGTGGGGGATCGCGATGGGCCTTGCCGCCCTCGAGCCGATGGGGATGACCGAGTCACTCGCCGACTCGATGCACTGGTGGGCCTGGTGGTCACACTCGATCTTCGCGTTCGTCTTCATCGCGTGGATCCCCTACGCCAAGCCGTTCCACATGCTCTCGTCGTTCGCGAACGTCATCGTGCGCGATCCGAAAGCGGGCCAACGGCTGCCCGGCGTCCCTGCTGACTTGGACGCGACGAACGCCGAGTCTATCGACGACTTCACGTGGAAAGAACTGCTCGACCAGGATGCCTGTACGAAGTGTGGCCGGTGTTCGTCGGTCTGTCCGGCCAAAGCATCGGGTCGCCCGCTCGACCCACGGGACGTCATCCTGGACCTGAAATCTTACCGGGAGAGCCTCGACGCCGGCAGCGAGGACAAGCCGATCATCGCCGACGGCGGCACCTCGGTCATCGACGGCCACACGATGGAGTCCTGTATGGCCTGTATGGCCTGTATGGACGCCTGCCCCGTCGAAATCGAACACCTCCAGTCCTTTACTCGCCTGAACCGTCAGCTCGTCGACCAGGGTGACGTCGGCTCGAGCATGCAGGACGTCTTCCAGAACGTGATGCAACAGGGCAACACGTTCGGTGACTCCCCGCGAAACCGTGGCGACTGGGCCGAAGACGTCGACGTCGATATCGCCGACGCTCGCGAGGAGGCCGTCGACTACCTCTGGTACGTTGGGGACTTCCCGAGTTACGACGAGCGGAACAAACAGGTCGCTCGCTCGCTGGCGACGATCCTCGACGCGGCGGACGTCAGCTTCGGCATCCTCTTCGAGGACGAGAAGTACGACGGCAACGACATCCGTCGGGTTGGCGAGGAGTTCCTCTACCTCGAGCTGGCTGGCCACCACGTCGAGAGTTTCGAGGCATGTGACTTCGAGAAGATCGTCTGTACGGACCCACACAGCTACAACACGTTCAAAAACGAGTATCCGGAGGTCGACTTCGCGGAGTTCGCCGACGATCCGATGATGCCCTTCGAGTACGACGAGTACTGGAATCAGGACGGCTCGGTCGAGGTTCTCCACTGGACACAGGCCGTCGAGGAACTGGTGACCTCCGGCGCGCTCTCACTGTCGGGGACGGAGCTCGATTACACCGTCACCTACCACGATCCGTGTCACCTGGGTCGGTACAACGACGAGTACGAGGCCCCGCGTGAACTCGTCATGGCAACGGGCTGTGACCTGTACGAGATGCCACGCAACCGGGCCGACGCGTTCTGCTGTGGTGGCGGCGGCGGTGGCCTCTGGATGGACTTCGAGGAGGAGCCAAAACCGAGTGAAGAACGGTTGCGTGAGGCACTCGAGGACACCGATGCCGGCGCGGCAGTCGAGAAATTCGTCGTCGCCTGTCCGATGTGCATGACGATGTACGAGGACGGTCGCAAAACGGGTGGTTTCGAAGACGACATCGAAATCGTCGACATCGCCGAACTCATCGTCGAGGCGATCGGCAAACAGGAAACGGCCGGCCTCGAGTAGGCTGGTCGCTGGTACTGTTTTGTCGGAGTCTCGGCGTGACTTGTCTCTATCATCAGCGTGGCCTGTCTATTTTGTCAGCACGTCTAGTTTGAGCCACTCACTTGGTCGCTCCACTCGACACCTGAGCCTGACGGTGATCCACTGGTTCTTTAGTTCACTCTCCCAACGCTACAGCTATGTTCGCTCGAGCGAGAGCAACCGGACCGGTGATCCTCGTCCCTGCCGCCTGGCTCGTCGTCGGTGGGGCACACCTCGAGGTGGTCAGCACCCACGCGCTGTTCGTCGCCCACGTCGTGATGGCGACGGTGATTGCACTCTTTGCGATCCTCTCCTGGCGAGAGATGGGGGAGGGGGCCTTGCTCGCCTGGCGATGGGTGCTTGTCGTGGGAATCCCCGTGACTCTGAGTGGGGTCGTTGGACTCCAGGGTGTCGAACCCGAGATACTACTCGGACTGAGCCTCTATGGCTGGATGATCTTGCCGGCGGTTGGCCTGCTCTACACGGGACGTGTGGCGACGGCACCGTACGGTCCCGCCTACCTCGCCGGCGGTGTCCTGAGCCTCCTCGGGGCCGCACTCTACGCCGGTGTCGCCATCTCTGGCGGACCCGTAGCTGGGCTGGTGGCGATCGGGGCTCTAGGTGCTGTCGGTATCGGTCAAACCGTTGGTATCGCGACGGCGGTGGTCCACAACTGAGTGGGATCCTGGCCATCGGCTATGTGAGGTAAACACCTACACCCTCAATGATCGGCAAGCGGAGAGGATAGCCCGGTTGACCCAGTGACGACTCTCA
>PUKM01000037.1 GCA_003552325.1 Natrialbaceae archaeon
CCAGAGCGACGAGGTTCCACCCGTACCCGTTCCGAACACGGTAGTTAAGCTCGTCTGCGTTACGTTGCGTACTGGTGTGGGAGACCCACTGGGAGAGGCGTTTCGCCGCCGACCACTCATATTCAACCCTCACAGAGCCACAGCGCTCTGTGGGGGTTTTTGTCATTACCGAGAGCGTGTCGTACCGCTACGCTTAAACGAACTCGGCCAGTACCATCGACCGTGCCAAGGTGGCAGAGTCCGGCCGAACGCAGCTGCCTGCAGAGCAGCCCATCGCCGGTTCAAATCCGGCCCTTGGCTTCGTTCTCATCCGTTTCGTTTCTTTTTGAGTACTCCCTCTCGAGCAGTTCGCAATCTGATTTCACTGGTCTCTCTCCAGTTGGTGAACGACCGAATCCTGGTGCCTCGAGAACTTAGTAACCGTTATACGATGGGCAGACCACGGCACACACATGCAACTTCGCGCAGGGATCGTATACATGGTCCTGTTCCTGGTGATCGCAGCGGGTGCGTATGCCGTGATTGCCACGGCAGAGGCCCCGGAAGTCACCATCGACGGAGCAGATGCAGACCATCAGCTCGAGGAAGGTGATGACTTCACCGTTGGAGAGATGACGTACAACGTGAGTATGCTCGATGGAGCGGGCCAGACGGCCGAACTCGAGTTTGTCGATGAAGAAGCTGAAATGGAACAGACGTGGTCAGGTGCTATCGCGGGTGATCCGAACGATGGTGCCTGGAACGATGGTGACCTGATTCAGTTGGACGAAGATGGGGATGAAGAGTTCTATGTGTATATCTACGCCCCTCCGGAGGCGGACGAGAACGATGACGACGCTGATGACGCTGACGACGCTGATGACGCTGACGACGCTGATGACGCTGACGACGCTGACGACGCTGATGATGAAGAAGAAGCAGAGCCACAACCAGAGACGTTCCTCTTGATCGAAGCTGTCGATGAGGACGACTTCAGCTTCCTCGAGCGCGAGGATGGGGTCTACGTTGCAGTCGAGGATGACGATGGCAACGAAGTCATCGAGAACGTCATGGATGTCGACGAGATCGAGAGTATGGAGTTTGGTGTCGACGATGAAATTACGTTCTACGAGGACGAACTCGATATGCTGGTGGATGCAACAGTGACCGAACTCGAGACCGATTCGGTGACTGTCGAGTATGTCGGTGAGCAAGTCGAGACCGTGACTCTCGATCACAACGAGGTTTCGATTATCGGTGGTGAGGAGTTTGGGGTGCACTTCCCTGGCGGTGCGACGGTATACTTGACTGAGGATGTCGACGGGTTCAACGCCCAGCATGATGCGGTCGAAGCCCACCACGATCGGATCCATGGTTTCTGGTGGATTATCGGGCTCTCTGTAACGACGGTTATCCTGTTGGCTGGGTTGGCGTTCATGCCGGTTCGAGGGTAAGGCGGTTCAGTTTTCCCGTGTGGCGGTAGTGATCTGTAAGAAGAGGACTTAACAGAGAGTCGATACTACGTCGTGGTTTCCCAGCGAGCGGTGGGTGAGAGATCAATCGGAGGAGTCTCGAGTACTTACACCCGGTTGCAGTGGTGTTGTCTAGTCGAGGCTCCCGGTCGATGTCTGTCGCAGAAGCGGGCTGGACGCGATTTGAACACACGGTCGGAGCAAAGCACCTCCCTGCGATTCAAAACCCGTCGGTTCAGATGCTTGCCGCTCGCTATTGTGCTCGCGGTGAGAGTACGGGCCGGGCGCGATTTGAACACGCGACCGTCTGGTTAAAAGCCAGACGCTCTGCCGGACTGAGCTACCGGCCCTGTACCCCTCTCTTTCGGGGAGACGCGGTTAAACGTTTCTTTCTGCAATGGAATTATGTCCGTCTCGAGCATCGCTTTCCGCATGGATGTTCGACGCTGGGACGACGCCATGCGGGAGTTCGTCGACACGTGTTGTCGATATAAAACGACGGCCGGGAACGAAGCACCGGCACAGCAGTGGTTCCGTGGGGAACTCGAGGCTGCCGGCTTCGAGACCTACACGTGGACGGCCGACGCTGCGCAGTTAGCGACCCATCCGTCGTTTCCAGCCGATCCGAGCGCGATCGACGTCGATGAGCGCCCAAGTGTGGGTGGGGTGCTCGAGTTCGGTGATCCGAACGCCGGGCCGACACTCGTGTTGAACGGACACATGGATGTCGTGCCGACAGGGAGTGGATGGGACGGTGACCCTTTTACCCCTCGGTGGCACAGGGGCGACGACGGCGAGCACCTCACTGCACGCGGGGCCGTCGATATGAAATCGGGGCTTGCAGCGTGTGTGTTCGCGGCGAAGATGCTCGAGGGCGAGCCTGATCTCGGGCTCAATGGGCGAGTGGTCGTCGAGAGCGTGGCTGGTGAGGAAGAGGGGGGTATCGGTGCCACAGCGAGCGTGCTCGAGAACCCATATCCGTTCTCTCGTGACGCGGTAATCGTCGCTGAACCGACGGCGTTGCATCCGGTGACGGCGGTCGAGGGGAGTCTCATGGTCCGGATTCGATTCGAGGGCCGGTCCGCACACGCGGCAACACGGTGGCGAGGGACGTCCGTGTTACCGGCGCTCGAGGCGGTTCGTGCGGAGTTGGAGGCGTTCGAACGCGAGCGAGCGGCCTCGGTGCATCATCCACTGTACACGTCGTTTCCGGTGCCGTGGCCGATCTGTATCGGTCGGGTCGAGGCCGGACGGTGGGCGTCATCGGTGGCGGATTCGGCGGTTGCGGAGGTTCGTGTCGGTGTTGCACCGGGTGAAACGGTGGCGGCTGTCGAAGCGGCGCTTCGTGATCGACTCTCGTCGCTTCCAGCAACGCTCGAGGCTGGGATCAGTGGCCCGAGGATAGAGCGCTTTTCGGTCCAGTTCGAGCCAGCGGAGACGCCGGTCGATGCTGGCATCGTCAAGGAACTACAGGCGGCGATGGGGGCGTTGGGATTCGACGAGGAGGCCACGGAGCCGCGGGGGGCGACCTACGGTGCCGACAGCCGTCACTACGTGGCTGCGGGTATTCCGACGGTACTTTTCGGGCCAGGATGTATCGAGCAGGCCCATTTTCCAGAAGAAACGGTGCAGTGGTCGGCGGTCCGCCAGGCGACGGAGGTCCTGGCGGAGACCGCAGCGCGGTACCTTTCCGAGGAGTGATCGACCAACGCGTCCTCCGATACGACCTGTCACTCGAGGTAGTCGTCTACGGCGTCGGCGACGATTTTCTCGGGGGCGACGTTCTCGAGGGATGCGACTCGTCGAAGGTCTCGGTAGACAGTGGCGGGGAGTGTGAGTTCGAGGTGACCGAGCGTGACGTCACAGTCTTCGAGGGCGCGTTCGATCGGGGTTCCATCGTTCACGGTGCTGGCAACGGTTCTGACCTCCCGAACGGTGAGATCGCCGTCGAGGACGGCCCAGGCGAGGAGGAGTCGGGCTTCACCGCCGACGCGAGCGATGTGTTTGGCGGCCGACGGAGCGATCTTGCCGAGGGCGACCTGTCGACGGACTGATTGTGGAAGGTCGTGGACGCGTGCCCATTTACGGATGAACGAGACCGACACGGTGGTCGTTTCGGCCGTTTCGTCGCCCTCGAGGACGGCCGTTGCTCGTTCGGCGGCCGCTTTGTACGAGCCTTCTCCGCGAACCAGGGCCGCACAGGCGGCAGCTCCTCTGAGCATGTAGAGGTGGTCCTCGCTCGGTAGGCCGGTAGCAAACTGAGCGACGGTTTCTGCGGCACGGGCGCGACTGTCGGGGTCGTCAGGGTCGTACTGGACAGCACGGCGTGCATGGCTCCCGGTGACCGATTCGTCGCCCCTGATAACGGGAGCACCAATAGGGGATTGGCGATCCGTCGGCACGTGCTGCCGGGATCGTCGGTGTCCATCGTCGCGTCGGTCGTCGGTCATCTCTCTTCCTGGTGTATGGTCGGTGGTAGTATAAAGGGTAGCGAGCGGGTGGTGGCCGTCGATCTACTCTTCGCGTTTCTCCGCAAGGTGCTCCCAGATTTCGGTACACCCAGCGCCGACCTCGACGTCCTCGAGGTGGCTGTCTGGAGGGTCGCACTCGTCGTCTTTGTGTGTTCGATGCTCCGTGCGGGCGTTGGCATCGGTCATTGGTCCCTCCGTTCTGATCGGTGACTGTCGACGGACGGATCGAACGAGTAGGTGAGCTCCGGAGCGACATCGGCAGGCGCTTGTTGGTCGTGTTCCGAACGAGTGGGAGTCGTCATCACCGGTCGTTGGCAGAACACAGGTATAAGGGCGCCTACCCCTGCAATCACTACCCTGGGTCACGCACTGGGGCAACTATTGCGGCTATCTCGGTCGCACAATTATCGGACAGGCGTGTGCTTGCCTGCGATTTTGACGATCCTGTCTGTCACACGCCTGGATAAGGTTTGCAGCAGTCGATGGATGCACACTGACTTACAGCCACAATCGGGTATGGCCATTTCCGTACGAACGCTCGACGATGGGGCGTGGATCAGTATTAACGACTCCAGGGAGGTGGGTGTGAGTGAGGTCTGGACACTCCCAGCTGGGGAATGCTGTTCGTGTCGATTGGCCCCTGTTCTCCTCGAGGGATTTACCGACGTCTCCATCGATGGGCAGGAGGTGGTGGCAGGTGTGGTTGGACAGTGTCTCGAGTGTGGCACTCGGGGGTCGATCGACCGTCTGCCAGTGGGCCGGGTTGGCGAAGGACCGACGACCGAACGCGGACGTAACGATCGTCGGTTTCGCCGGTATGCGCCCGAAGCTGTATCCACACGTCCGACGGCTACGCACGCTCGAGACTCCCCGTAAGTACTGCCGGAAGGCGTGAGACGCGGGGAGAACTGACGGGAGGACCGTGGCCTTGTACCAGTCTTTCCTACGAGTGGTCAATGCCAAGCGACGTGGAAGCCTGGAAGGACGAACTGTACGGGACAGACATCCGTGCCGAGATCGAACGCTTTGCCGAGACAGGGTGGGAAACGATCCCCGACGACGAGCGGGACGCCTGGTTCGAGCGGTTCAAGTGGTACGGACTGTACCATCAGCGCGCCGGCCAGGAGTCGTACTTTATGCTCCGGATTGGTCCGCCGGGTGGGATCCTCGAGCCGGGCCAGTTTCGGGTCCTTGCGGAACTTGCAAAGGAATATTCGACGGGCCCGGTCCCAAACCCCGAGTTCGGTAACGGCTGGCTCGACGTGACGACCAGACAGGCCGTGCAGTTACACTGGATCAACCTCGAGGACGTGCCGGCGATTTTCGACCGACTCGACGAGGTTGGCCTCTCTGCGGTCCAGGCCTGTGGTGATTCCTGGCGGAACATCGTCGGCTGTCCAGTCGCCGGGAAGGACAAACACGAACACGTCGACGCGCACACACTGGCTCACGACCTCCACGACGAGTTCAAAGAAAACGAGGCACACTCGAACTTACCCCGGAAGTGGAAGGTCTCGGTAACGGGCTGTGACGAAGGCTGTGGCCAGGGTGATATCAATGATCTTGCCTTCGAACCGGCCAGTAAGGAGATCGACGGGGAGACTGTCAGGGGCTACAACGTTCGTGTCGGCGGCGGCCTCGCGCGAAACGAGCCGCGATTCGCTCGAAACATCGACGTGTTCGCCACGCCCGAACAGGCCGTGGAGGTCGCCGGTGGCATTTCGGCTCTCTTTCGCGACTACGGAAACCGCGAGAACCGATACGCGGCTCGGATCAAATTCCTCGTCGACGAGTGGGGCCCCGAAAAAGTACGCGAGGTCCTCCAGGAGGAGTATATCGACTGGGAACTCGAGACCGCCGGCGAGGACCTCCGATCTGAGTACTCGTACAATGCCGGGGATGCAACGGGTAAACACGACCACGTCGGCGTCCACGAACAGGTCGATGGCGCCTATTACGTGGGCCTGAACGTCCTCGTGGGCCGAATCGGTGCTGATGACGCACTCGAGTTGGCCGACGTCGCAGACGCCTACGGCTCCGGCGAGGTCCGCCTCACCCAACGCCAGAACATCGTCCTCACGGACGTTCCCGAGGCGAACCTCGAGGGACTGCTCGCCGAACCCCAACTCGAGACGTACAGCCCGGATCCTCACCCGTTCCAGCGGGGATCGATCGCCTGCACGGGGACGGAGTTCTGTTCGCTCTCGATCGTCGAGACGAAGAACCGCCAGGTTCGCTTTTCGCGCTGGCTGGTCGACAACGTCGAACTCCCAGAGGGCGTCGAGAACTTCCACATTCACCTCTCGGGCTGTACGGCTTCGTGTGCCCAGCCACAGATCGCGGACGTCTCCCTTCGGGGGATGAAAACACGCAAAGACGGCGAGCCCGTCGAGGCACTCGATATCGGTCTGGGTGGCGGCCTCGGTGAGAACCCACAGTTCGCGAGCTGGGTCACAGAACGCGTCCCCGTCGACGAGGTGCCCGGGGCGATCAAGAACTTGCTCGCGAACTTCGAGGCCGAACGCGAAGATGGACAATCGTTCCGTGCATTCGTCCTCGAGCGTGATGATGACGAACTGGCCGACCTGGTCGAACCCGAGGAGACGAGCTACGACGATCCGTTCATGCACAACACCAAACGGACCTGGTACCCCTACGCCGACCAGGACGCCCTCGACGAGAGTCCGGCACCGGCGACCCCGGACGGGTCGCCACTGCCGTCCGACGACTAGCCGTCGCGCTCGTTTTCAGGTCCGTCGTCGTTGGTTTTTGCGGTACCCGCCGCTCCGGATCCATCGTTCGTGTCGTCTGTCTCTTCAGCACCTGCCATCTGCTCGGTGAGTGCCATCGCCTCCTCGAGCACCTGCTGTGTCTCGGCGGTCATCGTCGGATCACCGCGTCCGGGGCCTGCTGATTGAGCTGCCAACGCATCCTCGAACCGCTCACCGGGTCTGTCGAACGGCGACCGCGCTTCGGGAGCGTCCCTCGAGACGGGAGGTTCGACCTCGAGGGCGTACTCGGTGACGGTTGCGGCGAGCTCGGGCGGTGTCCGTGACTCCCAGTCGGGGGCGTATTCGGCGAGCCACTCGCGGTGGTCCGTTCGGCCGAGGGAGGCGGTGACGGCGAGGTGGTTCGCCAGCTGCTCGCCGTCTGCCACCCCGGCGTCACAGACTGGACAGACGTATCCCATGTGCGAGGGGAGGCGATGGAGGACTAAAAACCGCCGGTTCGGGTATCTTGTCGGCTGTAACTGGGTACCAATTCTCATTACCCCAGCGAGGTGAGAGTCGTAAACGACTGACGGCTGGCCGTATCAGAAGCCCTCGAGGCTGGTCTGTTCGGCAGCGGCGAGGACGTCAGCACAGGTGGACCACGA
>PUKM01000134.1 GCA_003552325.1 Natrialbaceae archaeon
GTTCTCGGCACCGACCCGGGGGCGTTTCCGGCGGTTGCCCCCGAAAGTCTCCTGGGACACGTCCTCTTTGGGACCATCCTTGGTGGCGTGTTCGCCGCACTCGTCGATCTGCAGGCTCGAGAGGAGACGGACGTCTTCGACGAGGACCAACCCGCTGAGCGCGCGTGAATCGATGACTCCACGCGCGGTTTCGAATCCGTCACAAAACAGGTCGCGTTACTCGAGTAACTCGAGCGTCACTGACTTCGTCTCGTAATCTTCGACGAAGGCACCCTTCCCGCCGAGGGTGACGATCTCGTTCGTGGTGACGTCGTCGATGGCCTGGTCACCGTTGCGTTCGACGATCAGCGCATTTTCGACGGCGAATGTATCACGCGTGGGCTCGAGGAGGCTCTGGCGAACCCCAACGAGTTGTCCCGTGATGGTGTCGAAGTCGTCGGTACGGACGGGACGAACCTCGGCTTCGATGGCCACCTCGTGGCCAGCCTCGAGGTGGAGCGTCGCCTGCAAGACGGCGTGGCGGAAATCCGTGTACGTCTCCGGGAGTGGAGCGGGGTCGGTCACGTACACCTGTTCGGCCATCGGCCAGTAGTTGCCGAAAAACGAGCCGACGATGATCGGCACCAACTGGGCCTGTGAGAGGGCAATCCCCTGCTTTCCGGAGTTCGAGCGCAGTAACATTTCGTTCGGCGCGAACAACCCGAGATGACGGTCAACCGTGGCGATCATCGGTGCGTTCTCCCCCCAGCGACGAACGACACTCGCGACCCCCTCGAACTCGGATTCAGCGACCGTGTCATCACCGGTGACCAGCAAGATCACGAGGACGCCACGGTCGACAGTCTCCCTGAGTTCGGTCTCGACTTCCTCGAGCAGTGGTGCGGGAATCGAGAGCGTTACCTCCTCTTCGGCGCGTTCGAGCAACCCCGTGATCCGTTTGAGAATGGTCGTTCGGGTTTTGATTACCTCGAACTCTCGCTCCTGCTCGCTCACGTTACCATACCGGGTGTTGAGCTCGGGCTCGAGTGACTCGAGGTCACTCGTCAGCGCGGCAACGACTTCGTCGGGCGGATTCGCGCGGATCGTCGTCGGTACGACGTGATCGATGACATCGACGAACCCGCGTTCGTCGAGTTTCTCGCTGACGCTGTAGACGTAGCGT
Organism: Natrialbaceae archaeon; assembly: GCA_003552325.1. Classification (GTDB taxonomy): domain Archaea; phylum Halobacteriota; class Halobacteria; order Halobacteriales; family Natrialbaceae; genus Natronosalvus. Next base: position 1,163 of record PUKM01000134.1, read on the forward strand.
TTGGACACCCCCGCATCCTCGGCCACCGTACTCGCTTTCGCCTCCCCATGTTCTAAGATTGTGAGATAGGTATCGACCTCCTTTTCCGACAACCCCAACTGCCGGAGACGGGCCGCTACCGTCGCGTCGTCCATATCCGTACACGATGTTCAATTACAATAGGTGTTCTGACTCTCGAGACGTGCCAGCCTTCAGGCTCCGACGAACCCATGTCCGTAGGCTCACGCCGAAACGGCCGCAGTCGGGTCTCGTGCCCGGGCAGTGCGATACCGGGATATGCGGAGTGGTCGATGGCCAGTGGTCACACTCGAGGCGCCGAGCTCGTAGCGATGCATCTTTCCCCCGATGGTAGTCCCAGGGCACACCGTAACCCAGGACGAACCGTTCAAGGCGGCGAGGACTGAATTGGGGGTATGGAACGCACCGGAACGATCCTTCGTGGGCCAGCCCTCGAGCCCATCTCGGGTCGGCTCGTTATCGGCGAGGACGGACGCATCGAGGCGATCGAACCCGAACCCGTCGAGAGCGAGGACATCATCCTCCCGGCGTTCATCAACGCCCACACACACGTCGGCGACTCGATCGCCAAAGAGGCAGGCGGCGGGTTGTCACTCGAGGCGCTCGTCGCCCCGCCGGACGGCCTCAAACACCGGCTTCTCCGGGCGGCGAGCCGCGAGGAACTCGTGGGGGCTATCGAGCAGACGCTCTCGTTTATGGAACGTGCCGGCACCGCCGCCTGCTATGACTTTCGAGAGGGTGACGTCGAGGGTGTCGAGCATCTCCGCGAGGCCGCCGCGGGACGGGCGATCGACGCCTACGCCTTCGCCCGCGGCTCGGTGGCAGCCATGGAGGCTGGTGACGGCTTCGGAGCCAGCGGCGCCAACGACGGCGAGTTCGCCGAGGAGCGGGCTGCGACGCGAGCGGCGGGGAAACCGTTTTTCATCCACGCGGGAGAAGGCGACGCGACGGATCTGCAACCGGCGCTCGATCTCGAACCCGACGCGCTGATTCACGTCGTCCATCCGGACGAGACACACCTCGAGCGGATCGCGACTGCAGGGGTTCCCGTGGTCGTCTGTCCTCGCTCGAACCTCGTTACTGGCGTTGGATTGCCCCCGTTCGAGGCGCTTGCCGAACGGACGACGCTCGCACTCGGCACGGACAACGTCATGTTGAATGCGCCGTCGATGTTTCGGGAGATGGCGTTCTGTGCAAAGCTCAGTGACCTCCCGGCCACAACCATCTTACAGATGGCGACGGTCAACGGCAGCGCCATGCTCGACCTCGAGTACGGCGTCCTCGAACCGGGGCGAGTCGGACGGGTGTTGGTGCTCGATGGGGAGTCCCCGAACCTGGCGGGGGTGCGTGACCCAGTACGTGCCGTCGTCCGGCGAGCCGGTGTCGACGACGTGAAAGAAGTGATCGTCGCCGACTGAGCTTCTCTCTTTGGAACCCGTGTTCGCTGTTTTTCCTTCGCTATCGCCGGTCCGACGGCGCTCGCTACGCCCGATCTGTCCACGTCCTCACCTGGGCGATCGTTCTTCCTCGCTCGAGGGCCAACCAGGGTTCGTCAGCACCTCGAGGCCGGGATAGCCATCCGCTCGCCACACCAGGAAGGCGACGGCGGCGAAAACGAACTCGGAGAGAAAGTACGGGTCGTTGAGCGAGGCGAGGAACAGTTCGGTAACGGTCGGTGCGCCGCTCTCGTAGCCCTCGACGGGGACCACTGGCCAGAGCAGGAAGCCGGGGTCGGTCCCACCCCAGAGGGCGGGGGCGGCATCGACGAGCGTGTGTGACAGGGCGCCGATAGCGAACGCGATTCCGTACTCCGAGCGGTTGTAACGCGTTGCGACGGCGTAGACGAGGAGGGCGAGTGGGACCAGCACCAGCAGTGAGTGTGCGAGGGTTCGGCCGGTCGGGATGACCCCGAGGTACCAGGCGAGTGGCTTATCGACGAGGTCGGGGAACTGGCTGCCGAAGACGAGGAACAGGACGGGAATCGTCGTCGGCGACTGGCCACGGTCGAGGCGCGTCCAGAGCGCATAGAGCAGATAGGCAATCGCGACGTGTCCGAGCGGCCACATAGATCATCTCATTCAAGGGCCGTGCCCGTAATAAATCGTCTGAAACGATCGGTGCCGACACCCTCACCGGAACAGCCGATAGGAACCCTGCCCCGTCGCAACCTCTCGAGTGGTCCCATCAGGGGTCGTGCTCTCGACGGTGATCTCACTGACGCCCACACTCGAGCCAGCGCGAACGATTCGGGCGGTCGCCTCGAGATTCCCCGTTGCCGGCCGGAGGTAATTGACGTTGAGGTTGATCGTCGCGGCTCCGCTTTTGGCTGGCTCCTCGAAGACGGTGTGAAACACGAGCCCGCCAACGGTGTCGATGAGGGTCGCGGCGACACCGCCGTGTATATCGGGGCGGCGGTCGCGTGCCGATGGCCGGGTGTTCGTCAACTTCTCGTCGTACGGAATCGCCATCGTCATCTCTCCGTCAGAGACGTCTTCGATCGTCGTGCCCAGCCACGAGAGGAACTCGTGATTCTCGTCGATGTATCCCTGCAAGATGGCCTGAATCTCGTCGAACGACTCGGTCATATCCTCGAGTGGGCGGGCCAGTGTTTTGTGTCTGCTGTTTGGTGTGCAGGGGAAACGGCGGCTGGTGAGCGGTTTAGCGACGAGCCTTCACACCAGAAAACACATGTTAAATAACACTCAATGGTCGAAAAATGGGTCCCGCTCGAGTCCCCACCCGCAAACTACTGATTGGGGTCGCCATCGCCATCACCGTCCTCGTCGCACTCCTCTTGCTGTGGAACCTCCCGCTTTCGGCGTCTGAACCGCAGAGTGAACAGCCAATGCAGGCCTATCCTGCGGACGGCCCCCAGGAACTCGAGGTAACGCTCGAGCGCGATGGGGAGACACTCCGCACTGCGAGTGGTGCTCTCGACACAGACGGCACCCTCCGGATGACCGTCACGACCCAGATGGCGACGAGCGAGCAGTACCTCGACCCGGAACGGGGCTCACTGTACGGCAAGACCACATACGAAGACCCTGAAACCGCTCTGCGACGGGCTGAGTCCGCCGATAGCGACATCAATCGGACCGTCCTCGAACACGACGAAGAGACGGTCATCGTACGAAACGACAACCCAGAGGACGCTGCGTTCCATCTTCAGGCGAGCGTGTCGTGGGCGACGGCGGTCCTGAACGACGCGGCGTACGACACCGTCGAGGAGACCGACCGGCACGTGGTCCACGAACCACGGTCGGACTGGTACGAAACGAACGACAGATATCGACTCAGCGACGCCTTCGGGACCGTCTACACGGAAGCCGATGGCTACGGCGTCACGAACGCAACGGTCTCCTGGAACCGGGTACATGCCGACAGCTACTACGAGTATGGCATTGAACGGCTGTTCGGCGAGGGCACACACGAGTCACTCCAGTACGAACGCTCGAGTGCCCCTGCTTCGGTCGATCGTCCCGAGTGGGTGCCCGACGAAGCGTGACCGTGCCCCCTGACCTGCGCGTTTCGATGCGCATATCGCGTCGCTGTAACCAGGACAGTCCCTGGGACTCGACTCCCACTGCACAGGGAGACGGTGGTGGTCAGCGGGGCCGGGACAACGTGACGGTCATCACCGTTCCACCGAGGAACGCACTCGGCACGCGAGCACCGTCTGCTCCGTGCTTCTGTCTCACTCGCTCTCGTGTGGCCATCGCGTAATTTCTGCGTAATCACCCGGTGGAATCGGCCCCTGGAGCACGGGATCGTCGGTTTCGGCGAGCCACGACTCGAGCGTTTCCGCGAGGTCGTTTCTGACGTCCTCGTACCGTGGCTCGTGGACGACGTTATCCGCTTCCTGTGGGTCCTCCCTGAGGTCGTACAGTTCTTCGTATGGTCGTGGGGGAACGCTGTACTCCTCTCGGACCTCCCGGCCAGCCTCGCTCGCAAAGATGTCTTTCGTCAGATAGACTTTTGGCAGGTGCCAGAAGTTGCGGATGTACTTGTATCGCTCCGTCCGGACGGCTCTCGTGGGATTGTACATGTCGTGCCAGCTCATCTCGGCAAAGATGTGCTCACGATCGAACTCGGGAGTCTCGGTATCCTCGAGCAATGAGACGAAACTCCGGCCCTGTATCTCGGCTCCCTCGGGTGTCTCGATGTCGGCATACTCGAGCACGGAGGGTAACACGTCGATATTGCTGACGAGTGCTTCGGGCCGGTTCTCACGCGCTACGCCGGGCCCCGACCAGATGAGGACCCCTCTGATGCCGGCGTCGTAACACGACCCCTTGGCTCGCGGGAACGCGATTCCGTGTTCGGTCGTGAAAATGACGAGGGTTTCCTCGTCGAGCCCTGTCTCCTCGAGGCAGGCCATGAGCTGCTCGATGGCGTCGTCGACGGCGGTCACCATGCCGTGCATTTCCCCGAGATCACGCCGAATCCCCCGACGGTCCGGCAAATAGGGAAGCGGTCGGATATCGTCGGGATCGGTCGTCTCGTAGTGGTCTGGATCGAACCCGAACCGGCCGTTTTCCTCTTCGACACGGTGGAGTTCGAAGAAGCCGACGCTCGCGAAAAACGGGTTCTCGGAATCGGCTGCATCTCGCTCGAGGAACGTCGAGACCACGTTCACGACGTTTCTCGCTCGATTGGCCTGGTGGACGGCCGGGGAGACGCCGGGATACAGGTTTCCTTCGGAGTGGACGAAATCGTAGCCGAGTCGGTCGGTGTCCTGGGTGATGTGCTGGAGGCCAAAGAGGTGGGTTTCGTAGCCCGCGTCACTGAAAATCTGGGGCATGATTCGCTCGCCGTCGTGGAGTTCCCAACTCCCGTGAGCCAGCCCCATCAGCCCGTTTTCGTGTGGGTGACGCCCGGTCATGAGGCTGCCACGCGAGGGGGAACACTGGGGGGCGGTGACGAAGTGGTTCTCGAAACACGTGCCCGACGCCGCCAACTCGTCGATGGCGGGTGTTTCGATATCGACGCCATAGCAGCCGAGATATTGGCCGAGATCGTGGCTATGGACCAGCAAGACGTTCGGGCGGTCTCCGGACATGACCCCGTCGTACCACGACGTCGGTGATAACTGTTGGCGGGTATGGCGAGGGCTACCTTGATACAGCGAGAGAGTCCCGCCCTTCCCGTGAGGGAGGAGTGTTCCGACGCCCTGTCGGAACCGAGGAGCGAACAGGGTGGGCGTGAATCGCGTAAGCTCAGGTGAGAACCCGCCGCGTTACTACTGGTCTTGAGTCTCCAACGCTTCCAGACCGGTTTCCAACACCTCTGAATAGGCTTCCGAGAGGTTCATGTCGTTCGCTTCTGCGTAGTCTTTGATTCGACCGTGGATTGCCCATTCGATGTCGATGTTTGGCCTCATCAGTGGACTTATTAGACACTGGGACTAATTATACTTTGGATGAAGCGTACCAATACGTTCGCCGTGCGCCCACTCTCCGACGTTGGTGAGCAACTGCTACGCGACCTGTTGGACGCTTCCGCCGCTCTCTGGAACGAGGTCAATTACGAACGCCTCATACGGTACAACGACGAGGACGGCTTCGAGGGCGAGGACTTGTGGGACGCCGACACCGGCGCTCTCGAAGGCAAATACAAAGGCGTGCTTGGTGCGTCCACCGCCCAACAGGTGATACGGAAAAACAGCGAAGCGTGGCGCGGGTTCTTCGACACGAAGAACAAGTACCACGACGAGTCGAACACGTTGGTTACGGAACACCCGAATCCGCCGGGGTTCTGGAGTAACAAAGACGATGGGCGGAAACTGCATACCGTCATTCGGAACACATCGTACACCGTCGAATGGGGCGACTGCTCTCGGCTTGAGATACTGGTCGGGTGTGATTTGAAAGACCGATACGACCACACCGGGCGTCTCCGACTCGAGATCGCTGGCGACCCGAATTGGCCCGACTACGAGAAACAGGGCCGGTTGGACCTGTGGTACGACGAGACTGACAGCACCTTCCGAGCTTCGCAACCCGTGACTGTTTCTGACAATGCACGGGATACTCCACTGGCCGACGAGACGGCCGCTCTGGATATTGGTGCAAA
>PUKM01000042.1 GCA_003552325.1 Natrialbaceae archaeon
AGTGCCGCACGGAACCCGCGTCTCTCCTGGCACGCCCTCGAGGAGTAGCCGGTCCTCGGGTATCTCCTTCGGGACGGCCCCGGCGACCCCGACGACTGTAACGATGTAGTAACAGCTGTAACGATTTTCCCACTGATCGCCGACTCATCTGGCGATCAGGCGTACAATGACTTGCAGTGGCTACTAGAGGACCTGCCGGTTTGACGAGAGCGAGCGCGCGGTATCATAGGCGAATAGTGTCATGTACTGACGCCGCTATTGGCCATTCGGTCGGAGTTGCACTGGAGAGTATTAGTGTAAATGAAGCTATATCCCAATCGATTTTTGTAATATTAACCCCTGTAGCTGATGAATAGGATACAGCACGCGTAGTGCTGTATGAGTGACTATCCGAGTCAAAAATCTTTAATATGCTTTCGCCCGTTATGACAAAATGATATTTTTATCCATGAGTACGCTCTTTCCGGACGCGAATACGCTCGACCTCTATGTCGAGCTAGCACTTGATCTTCCGGCGGATCACCCATGTGCGATGCGAAACCTCTGTTCGCGGTGTGATACGGTTGATTCGGTTTCACGTCGATCCGATGGAAGCCGGTGTTCTCTCACCGTTGAAGGTGCCCCCAGCGACGAGACTGGAGCACGGATCGAACAGGTCGAGCAACCCTGTCACGATGGACAGTGTTACTACGAACCCCTCGATCGTGACGGCTTCAGTGCCACGGTCGCGGACGTAACCGAGTCTGGGGTCCGAATCGAGGGATACGCTCGCTCGCGGAAGATTCTGAGTGACGTTATCGAGAAACTCTCCAGGGTCGGACACATCACAGTCCAGAAGCTGGCCACACGTGGAACCGACACTGGCCTCTCGGATATACGAAAGATCGACTTCGGTATCCTGACTGAGCTAGAGCGTGACACACTCCAGCAGGCGGTCGAGAGCGGTTACTACGAGCATCCTCGTCAGATCTCTCTGGAGGCGTTGGCTGATCGGTTCGACGTTTCGAAAGGGACCATCTCCCAGCGGCTTGGGTCAGCTGAGCGCAAGCTCGTTCTCGAGGCGACTCGCAACTCGTTTGAGTAAGTACTTAAAGAGTCTCAGAATAAGGGGTGAGCGTCTGGGCTCGAGCACTGTTATCCGGTAGTGAACGAACCCATGATGTCGAGGTGGCTCTAGATGACGGGGCGAGAATCGAACACTGTGAGACGACGGACGTTCCTCAAAGGCTCAGCCGGAGCGCTCACAGCGGCGGTCGCTGGGTGTGTCGGCCGTGGAGATGAAGAGGCCGACGCGACAGCTAATATTCATACTGTCCACAACAACTGCTGGATCTGCCGAGCCAGTTGTGGCCAAGAGGTCGTCGTCGAGGACGGGAAGGCCGTCGACCTGACTGGCGTGGACGGGCACCCGAAGGCCAGCGCTGGTTCTGGAACCGAGGGAACGTTGTGTTCGAAGGGGCTCGCCCAACTTGACAAGACCTATAACCCAAACCGGATCACGCGACCGTACATCCGAGAGGATGGTGACCTGCGCGCCGCCGACTGGGACGAGGCGATCACGTACGCAGCAGAACAACTCGAAGCCTTCAGTGAGGAACACGGGCCGGAGAAGCTCCTTCGCTACCAGGGCTATCCGATCGGTGGGGACTTCCACGATCTGCTCTTCCGAGACCTGTACGGCGCACCGATCCAAGTCGGCCGCAAAACGACTTGTCACGGCCCCTTCTCTGATTCCTGGGAGTGGATGGCTGGTTACGGTCGTGAATGGCCGGACTGGAGGAACTCGGAGTTCATGATCGCATGGGGCCGGAACCCAATGGAATGCTTCCGTGGCCAGTGGGAACCAAAGGGAATCATCGAAGCGATCGAAGAGAACGACGCAACGCTCGTCTGCATCGATCCCCGATACACGAAGACGGCCGAAGTCGCCGACGTATGGATCCCGATCGAACCGCGGACCGACGGTGCACTCGCGCTCGCAATGGGCCACGTCATCGTCGAAGAGGAGCTCTACGACGAGGCGTTCGTCGATGAGTGGACTCACGGTTTCGAGGCATACCGCGACGCCATCGCCGACAAGACGCCCGAGTGGGCCGCGGACATCACCGATGTCGACGCCGAGATAATTCGGCAGCTCGCAGTCGGCTTCGCCGAGGCTGCCCCCAGTTCGGTTGCGTTCCCATTCACTGGGCTCTCGTTTCAGGGGAACGGTTTCAAGAACTGTCAGAACGTCCACGCGCTCAACGGACTTGTCGGCAACATCGACCGGAAGGGCGGCACCCGGCACTGGCAGGCTGGCTTCTCGCTCGCCGACCCGTTCGAGGAGCGGGGCATCGACGTCCCGGCCAATCACGAGGACCGGCCTACGCCGGAGTACGACGACTACCCGTACCAGCGCCACATCCGCAACCTCTCGCACAATGCGGTCCCCATGGCTGTCGAACGAGGTGACATCCGTGGCTTTGTCAACAACTGGTCGGCCCCACTCAAAAGCGGCAACAGTGACGCGTGGGCCGAGGCACTGGAGGCGATGGATCTCGTGATCACTGTCGACGCGTTCTGGAGCGGGGTCAGCCGTCGCGCCGATGTCGTGTTCCCTGGCGCGTCGACGCTTGAACAGCCGTTTCTGGACACAGGCGGTGATAGCGCCTACAGTGAATCTGGCTGGGTCACCGCCTCGAAGGCGGTGATCGACCCGATCGGCGACTGTCGGACCGACTACGAAATTTACAGTGCGCTGGCAGAAGAGCTGGGTTGGGGCGAATACTTCCCGTGGGAGGATGCCGCCGAATTCTACGATGAGCAGCTTTCGGGCATCGGACTATCGTTCGAGGAAGTCGCCGAGCAAAGCTACGAGGTCGTCTCCGATGTCGAGTACGAGCAGTGGCGAGAAGACGGCTTCGACACCGAAACAGGGAAGTTCCAGTTCGATCTCGATGTCGTCGACGGCTACGCTGACTTGGCCGAAGAGACCGGTGCGAGCACGGCCCCGGAGTGGCACCCGCCGGACGACGATCAGTACGGCGCGACCACCGACGAGGAGTACCCGCTGTTGCTAACCGACGGCTTCGTCGAGCAGCTCTCCCGCGGCCACTGTCAGGCACTCGACGAGGCACTTGAGGAGTACCACGACCGGTTTGGCTTCCGGTACGAGGAGTATGATGGGAACCTCCTCCACATCAATCCGGTCGATGCCGAGCCTCGGGGCATCGAAACGGGGGATCGAGTACAGGTCGAATCGCCCGACGGAGTGATCGAGCTGGTTGCTCACGTCTACGAGGGCGTCCGACCGGGGTGGCTGTTCACCGTCGCCGGATTCGGGGAGTACTCGATCACCCCTGACGAGGCCGGAGCAAATATCATGACGATGAACACCGAACAGCACGTCGAGCCGGTCAGCGGAATGGTGGATCGGAACCATCCGGTCGAAGTCGCGCCTGCCGGAGGTGACGGCGTATGAGCCAGTGGGGATTCTATTTTGATTCCGACAGGTGTATCGGCTGTCACGCTTGCTCGCAGGCCTGTCAGGTACAAAATGAGATTGACGCTGAAAATATCACATGGCGACGTGTCGAACACGTTGGTGAGGGAGAGTTTCCAGATTACGAGGAAGTCTCGATCTCCATGAGTTGTTACCACTGTGCCGAGCCCGAGTGTCTGGACGTCTGCCCGACCAATGCCTTGGTAAAGCGTGAAGAAGACGGCATCGTTACCGCCAACCAAGACCGATGTATCGGCTGTAACTACTGTTCGTACGCCTGTCCGTATGGCGCGATCCAGTTTGGGGAGAACGGCCTGGTTCAGAAGTGTCACGGTTGTCTCGGCTCCGGGGCGGGCGATGGCCACAGTTCCCCACCCCGTGAGGAGTCAGAAGGCGCTCGAGAGACACCCGCGTGCGTCGACAACTGTGTAACGGGTGCGCTCAAGGCTGGTCCGATCAACGAACTGGTGCGTCAGGCCTCCGAGGAGGCTGCGGATGCCTACCACTCAGGTGAAGGCGGTCCATCACTCGTCATCGAACCCACAACCAAGGTTACCATGGAGGGTGAAAACGATGATCGATAGTCCGGACGGCTTCATTTGGCTTACCCAGCAGGAATACGGCTGGTACATCGCTGTATACCTGTTCTTTAGCGGACTCGCTGGTGGTGCGTACCTGACCGGCTTCGCCGCCGATCTGTTCGGCTGGCGGACCGCGGATGTATCTACCAGTCGGTCGATGCGTGCGATCACGCAGTGGGGGGTTATTCTTGCCATAGGGGCTGTCGGCGCAGGGATGTTCTTTCTGCTGTTTTTCCATCTTGGTGCGCCACTACGGGCGATGTTCTTCCCGATCCTCTTCGTCAACTTCGGATCCTGGCTCGTGATCGGAACCTGGATCATCGTGATTTTCACGATGGTGGTTGCCTTCCAAGGGCTCTGGCTGTTCTGGGCCGGCGAACCCACCGGAAAGAGTGCGTTTCCGCGAACGGTGACGAGCGCGGTCGAAAACCGCTTCGGTATCCCGGCAGACACCTGGCTTACTCGGTTGGCTTCCCTGACGTATCCCGGTGCTCGGGGTCGGCTCGCGATCTCGGCGGTCGGATCGGGACTCGCATTGGGGATGATCGCATACACTGGACTCAAACTTGGATACGTCTCGGCAACCGTTCCGTTATGGGATGGGACCCTCCTCCCACTGTTATTTCTGACCAGTGCACTTTCGATTGGGCTTGCGGCCACAATCGGTGCAACAGCTGTGTTCGAAGGCATCCACGGAACGAAGATCACGACGTTCAGCGTGGCCGACGATGTGATTATCCTCGGCGAGATTGCCGTCCTCGCACTCCTGTTATCAGTGCTCGCATCGGGCGGTCCGGGGTCTACCGCTGCCTTCGAACTGTTGACCAAGGAGTACGGGCTTCTGTTTTGGGGTGGCGTCGTGACTCTCGGACTCGTGTTACCGTTGGGTATGTCGGTAGCCCTGATCGCCGTCGAGTTTCGTGAGGATGTCCACGCTTGTGAGCGACTAACACGACTCGTACGTGGAGGATACACGTTGAAATTTGGATTTGTCGTCCTTGGTGGCGTTGCGCTCCGGTACCTTATCATCGCTGCCGCCTACAACGCACCACTGTCACCGTAATTCACCTTTCACCATCGACTCAAACAACACCACACAAAATGCCCAATCAAGGACCTACCAATTACCACGAACCGATGAGAAAACGATTCGACCGCCGTCAAGCGTGGGTATCACTGTATACACTGCTAGCGGAGGGTCTCAAACATCCGGACGAACGACTCTACCGCGACGTGAGCCGAGGAACGTTTGCGAGCGAACTCACCAGTCTCACCAACACACTGTCCATCCCCCTTCCTGAGAGGGCTGGGGATCGATATCCGGTACCAGAGAGCCGTGCCGCTTTCGATAACGAGTACATCGCACTATTTGAGGGCTTGGCCGTCCCGTACGCCCCACTGATCGAGTCAGTGTATCGGCCCTGGTACGAGACATCGACGAGTACTGGACTGCTTTCTGGGCCGTCAGCAGCTGATATGCAAAACCGGTACGATGCTGCCGGCATGTCGGTCCCCGAGGCCTACGCCCCCGATCATCTCGCGTTACTGCTCGAGTATGCGGCTGCACTGCTCCGGGCGGGTGAACATACGGCGTATCTGGCCTTCATTCAACACCACCTCGACTGGCTTCCGGCACTCCGACGGTTGACCGATGCCGCTGAGGCGAATGCCCCCTTTCACAGCTACTGTGTCGCTACCGTCTATGAAATGGTCGCCACGGTTCGTGACAGAGAGGGGATAACGCAACCGGACTCGGATACCGTCCGGGAGATGTGCGACCGAGCCAGAACCCACGTCGAGTGAGGCGTTCCGTCGGATTTTCCCTGCCAGTCTCTCGACTAGGCGACAGTACTCTCCACTCACGACTGAGCACTTGACCCCGCTCACATCCCAGCCACTGCACACCATTGGATACCCGATCTCGTACGTCTATACTGTAGTAGCCACTGCAAGTCATTGCACACCTGATCGCCAGACTGGTCGGCGATCAGTGTGTGAACCGTTCCGGTTGTTACTACAACGTACCGTGGTCATCTCAGGGGTATCGGCCCCTCGAGTGGTCTCACTGTAGTCGGTTGCACGAAGCGCCAACAATTTTGTATCGTCCTATATGGTTTGTGTGGCTAACGTGGGTCATAACAGTTGGTGGATGTCGTGTTGTTGAAGGCCTATGGGACCATCCGTTTTCCAGAGAGGGTACCCGAGAACCCCGAAAGTGTTATAATAGCCACTGCAAGCCATTACGAACCCGACCGCTAGCGGTGGTCGGTGATCAGTATATAGTCGTTTCAGTTGTTACTGCGTGTCCTGGTACCGGTATCGGCCGAGACTTCGCGTGTCCGACCCCCTGTCAAGTACTCCTCTCCTGGACCCCATCAACTGGTTTACCGATAACTATTGTAGCCACTGAAGGTCACTGCACACATCCTTACGAGACCCTCGCTCAGAATCGGTGATAGACCGGTTTTGAACCGTCTCGCTGTGAGCGTGTGTACATCATTTCACTTGTTACTACATCACTCGCCACTCCAGAGTTCCCGTACAGGCCGGGCGACAGATCAGGCTCCAAAAGTCGAAAGGGAGCGACATCGATGTCTATCGACCGCTCGGAGATGGTCAAAACAGATGGTAATCACATTGTTCCCTGTGATTCCATCTCATCAATATCGCGGGTCGTTGTGCGGAACTGCGTACTGAACAGGTGTTTACAATCGATACCAGGTCACTCTCCATCGGAACAAGAACGGCGTGGGAACTGGCCCGGTAGGTCCGTACGCTTACTTTCCCACGGATGTGCTGCTAGACAACATGGCCTGACGGCAGGCTGTTGATTGTCGATCAAGACACTCGAGGAGTCGAGTTACACGAGAGAAGCTGAATCGACGAGCTGGTATTCGTCCTAAGTGGCACTCGAGTCGATCCCGTTGATCTTTACGAAGCCGTAGTCACATCCTGGACAGTGCCACTTCACCTTTTCACCGAGGTGAAGGGTCGTACTCGCTGCACGGTAGAACGTTTGCTCCCCACAGTCCGGACACTCAGCGTCGAGTTCCATGCTCATATTCGACCCTCGATGCTCGAGTGGTTTGAACGTACTGATTTTGACGACGCGCTGAGGCACCGTCGTAAATCATATGATGATATACAAAAATCCATTATCGACAAGGCGTCTCATACGGGCCAGTCTGCTGAGAGCCACGTGATTAAGGTTCTACCAGTCTTACGGGTGGATAATGCCCATCTACACCGGTCGAGGCGACGATGGCGGGACGGACCTCCGAGATATGACTCGAGTGTCGAAGACACACCCACGGATCGAGGCCTATGGTACCGTCGACGAGCTCAATGCCCTCATCGGCACGATTCGACCTACCGGGGAATCCGATATCGACGAACAACTTGCCACGATACAAAACCATCTTCACATCGTACAGGCGGATTTCGCCAATCCCGATCCGGACCCCGATGATCCCGTCATCGAACCGCAGCACATCGAGACTATCGAAAACTGGATCGACGACCACGACGAATCGCTCGAACCGCTGACGTCGTTCATCCTTCCTACCGGCTCCGCACACGGGGCAAAACTCCACCATGCGCGAGCGGTATGCCGGCGGGCTGAACGGCGGGCGGTTGATCTCGCGGAGACCGAGCCCGGCTCGACGAACGTCGAAGCCGTCCAGTACCTGAATCGGTTGTCGGACGGGCTGTTCACCCTCGCTCGAGTGGTGAACCAGCGGGCCGGGAAACTGGAGGAGACGCCGTCGTACTGAGCTGACGGTCGGACGGCGGTCGGTCTTATTTTGTGGTCTTCTAGGACGCCAAACAGAGAGTGAGATGTCGGTATCGAAAGGAACGTTTAAGATTGCAGGCCGGATAGGCTCGAGTGCGGGTTGGTGATCTAGTCCGGTTATGATACCTCCTTCACACGGAGGAAGTCGGCAGTTCAAATCTGCCCCAACCCACTGATTTTGTGCTGAGTAAGCCCGTGAGGCGTACGTTCGTTACCTTCGGGTAATTTGAACCCTGGAAGTCGCAGCTCGCACAGAGAACGAAGTGAGCGAGCAAGACCGTCTTCCTCTGGTTCAAATCTGCCCCAACCCACTTCTGACGAACATTGACAACGAGCAGAGCGAGGAGTCCGTGAGTGAGAAATGGGCACGGAAGATTTGAGTGAGGCGATTCGCGCGCAGCGAAGCGAGCACGTCTCGATGTCGTTCAAATCTGCCCCAACCCACTTCTGACGAACATCGACCACCAGCAGAGCGAGAAGTCTGTCGGTCAAAGATATATGAGAGGTGAACGATGCGAGTTGGACACACTGAAACGAGTACGTCTCGAGCTTCGCGCAACCCTACCGAACGGAGAGCCAGCTAGGAAAGTGGTACGTACAGAAACACCACAAACTTGTATGCCCGACCCAATATTACACTCACGACTATTCGACCCCCCGCCCTCGAGGAGCAGCTCGAGTCAGGTGCGGAACCGTTTGTGCTGGATATTCGTCCTGCGGACGTGTACAAAACGGACGCTATCGAGGGGAGCTACAATATTCCGGTCTACAACGAATTGAGCAGCGGGGACGAGTCCGCCTTCCGCAACCGGCTCGATAGGGTTCCGTCCGACGAACCGGTGGTCGTGGTGTGTAAAATGGGAATCGTCGCCAAGCGAGCGACACGCATCCTCGTCGACGAGGGATACGAAGCGGACACGCTCGCTGGTGGAATGAGTGGGTGGAACGGCTACCAAAACGGGTCATTGGGCTACAAGATTCGCTCGACAATCTGGAACCTCCGGTAGTGGCTCGAGAACAAGCCGTCTGCGTTCACCCCTAGATACCCACACTCGAGTGTGTTCCATTGGTTGTATGGGACGCCACGGAGAGAGACACGCGCTCACTCTCTTTCTGGGACTGTTACCCCCGTCAGCAACTCGCCGACGTCGTGGACGTTTCGGGTCTGGACGAGCAGTTCTGCGGCCTCCCGAAGGGAAAACGTTGCGTCGAGGTCGACACCGTGACAGCGTGTGAAACACTCGAGCCACTGGTTCATCGCCCGCTCGAGCGCCTCGAATTCGCCCGGCGAAAACCGATACATGCGCCCCCCAGTTCGTCCTTCGACGTACACCCAGACGGCCGGGCCGACGCCCTCGGTGAGAAAGTAGTATCCATCGAGGGTAACCAGGTGGTGCTCCTCGAGGTGGGCGATCGCCCGTCGATCGTACGCCGCTCGAGTGACGAGATCGTCGATACGTGCGGCGAGCGATTCGGGTGGTTGCTCGTGGCCGTTGGCGCTGGTCCCGTTGTCGCCGGAGTTATCGACCATTACCCCTGTCTGAATTCGACGCCTTTCCCCCCGCGTGGATGCTCCCACTCGGTGTCTGCAACGATCGCACAGGTGCCACATTCGACGCAGGGTTGGGTGTCGAGGCTGACGAGGGTTTCTTCCGAGCCGTTTGTCTTGACGGTCTCAGAGCGGTAACAGCCACCGCCGAAATCTTCAGCACTGACCGGACAGGCGTAGACGGCGGCTCCGCTGGCCTCGTAACTATTATCCTGGAGTCGAATGTGCGGGTTGCCCACGTCAGTGTCGTAGGTGAGATCACCGATGCGCTCCTCTAGACTCGGGGGCTCAACCTCGTTTTCCCAGTGAACGGTCCGGCCGTGCTGTTCACCGATAATCGTTGGCAGGGTAGTGTATCCTGTTTCCGTATCCGGAAGCATACCCACGAGGAACGGGGAGTTGTAGGCTTTCGCCAGAAGCCGCTTGGCGATGGGATTGCCGACAGCGACGGAGCCAACGGGTGAATTGAGTACCCCCTCACTGACGCGAGTTACGAGGCCATGTTCACCGACGGTGCTCGAGAGTTCGTATCGACGGGGACGAAGTTTCCCCATCGTCCCGGATTGCTCGAGCATGGTGGTGTATCGTCGACCCGGGGATTCGGGGTCGGCGTTTCCGCGCGTGAGCATGTATGCGTCAGCAGCGAGGGCACCCGCGGTCACGGCATGGTTCATGCCTTTGATGATGGGGCCCTGTGCTTGCATCTGTCCGGCGGCATCGCCGACGAGGACCAGGCGATCGCGGTAGGGCTCGCGATGGGCCACCTTCTTCGAGTCCGGAACCAGTTTCGCTCCGTACTCGAGTTCGCGGTAGTCGTCGCCGAGCCACTGTGACAGCAGTGGATGGGTCAGGAGGGCATCGAGCAGTTGGTGGGGTTCGGCCTGCTCGGCAACGAGGCTGTCGAGGTGGAATACGGTCCCGATAGAGAGCGTGTCTTCGTTGGTGTAGAGGAATCCCCCACCACGGACGTCCTCGAAGAGGTCGCCCGAGAAGAGGTGGGCAACGCCTTCGTCGGGCTCGAGGTCGAACCGATCGTTGATCACGTCCGGGTCCATTTCGACGACGGCTTTGACGCCCTGGAACCACTCGTCGGGCTCTTCCCAGTCCATGAGTCCGGCGTCGCGTGCGAGTTCGGAGTTGACGCCATCGGCGGCGACGATCAGGTCGGCCGTAATTGGGTCGAGTTCATCACAGGTGACGCCGACGATCTCTCCGTTTTCACGCAAGAGTCCGTTGACCCGCACGTCGGTCAGGACGCCCCCACCAGTTTCACTCGTCAGTTCGTGGACACGACCCTCGAGCCAACTGTCCATGTGCCGACGGAGGACGGCATCACACCAGTCGGTGTCGTGTTCGTGTAAGTCGGTCAGGTCGAACGTTTTGACCTTATTTCCAGCGATGTTGTGGATCTCGTACTCGGTCACCGGCCGTTCGGCTGCTGCTTCGCGAAAGTTGGGAAACAGATCGTCGATGGTGTAGGGGGCGGAGTCTTCAGCATAGATGAGTCCGCCGGAGACGTTTTTCGACCCTGCGGCGGTTCCCCGCTCGAGGACGAGTGTTTCGATCCCATGGTCGGCCAAACGGGCGGCAGCCGCTGCACCGCCAGGTCCACAGCCGACGACCAGTGCCTCGTAGTGTTCGTACTCGCCGTCACTGGTCGGCATCAGTCTTCACCTCCGTCGGTGGCGGCCTCAAGAGGAACGGTTCCGGATTTTACGGCTTCCGTCAACTGTGGCAAGACCTCGAAGAGATCACCCTCGATGTAGTAGTCGCTGAAATCTCTGATGGTTGCGTCTGGATCAGTGTTGATCGCGATGATGGTATCCGATTCATCCATGCCGACTTTGTGTTGGACGGCTCCGGAAACGCCCGCGGCGATGTACAACGGCGGGGCGACGACCTGGCCGGTTTCGCCGATCTGGCGTTCTTCTTTCGAGTACGACTCGACGTGGCCGTCGAACTGGTACGAAGACGTCACGATCCCACGAGTGATACCCAGGGCTGCATCGTCGAAGGCGTCGACGAGTTCGAGACCGAGTTCCATCCCGAGAGTTGGATCGTCGCCAATCCCGCGGCCGAGACAGACGACGACCTCGTGGCCGGTGAGGTCGACACCCGCGTCGAGTTGATCGTACTCGGTGACCTCAACGGCGAACCACTCGTCCTCGAGTTCCATGTCGTGTTCGACGACGAGTCCGTCCCGTTCGTGGTCTGGTTCGGGGAGGTCGAAGGTACCCGGGATGACGGAGGCTCCCTGTGGGTGGAAGTCACGGTCAGGGTTGTCCAGACAGAGGATCGTCGAGTACTCAAAGCCCGAGAAATCAGGCCGCTTCATGTGCAACACACGGTCGAACGTCTTTTTCACGCCGGGTTCGCCGGTTTTGACCGGATTCGAAATCTCGGTTTCCTCGATGAACAGGTCAGAGCAGTCAGAAGCCAACCCCGAGTCGAGTTCGGCCTGCACGAGGGCTGAGAGATCCCGACCGTTGTTCGTCGCCGGGAAGATCGTATATCGTGGTTCGTCGTAGTCCCGCCAGTCGGTCGACTCGACGGTCCCCTGCCCTCGAGCCATATGTGAGGCAATTTCGGTGTAGGGTTTGTGGAGGAAGCGCTCGAGACGGTCGTCGTCGTGGTAGACGGCGACGTCAGCCCCGTAGGCGATACACTCCTCGGCGAGGCCTTCACAGTCGTCGCCGATGACGAACGCAACGACGTCTTCCTCGTCACCGTAGTCCTCAGCGTACTGGTCCATGAGCGCTCGAGCCTTCCCGAGCATCTCCTTCGAGACGTCGAGGAGGTCGCCCTGTTGGGTCTCACAGAAGACCCACATGTCCCGATAGGTGCCACCGTTTAGGGCACGAACGTGTTTTTTGTCGCGTGTCGGTTCCTCGACCTCGTCTGCGCCGTCGTCAGCGTCGGCTGCCGCTGGTTCTCCCGCCGGTTCGTCCTCCGGATCGGCGTCCTCGCCGACGTCCTCACTGGTCTCTCGGTACTCGCCTTCGGTTTCGTCGTCCGCAGTTTCGTCCGCCTGTCCTCCGTCGTCTTCGCTCGTCTCGAGTGCGTCGAGGCGTTTGTGAATCGCCTCGCTCGCCGTTTTCCGATCTTTCCCGGCTTGTTCGGCCTCGAGAACGGCCTGTACGGTATCGATATCCTCGAGAGTGTCCAGTTCCTCACGGAGTTCGTCGACGGTGTAGTCGGATGGATCCACTGTCATGGTCAGTCACCTGCAGCAAACGGCTGTAGTTCCTCGAGCACCGGTGTCATTTGGGCGTCATCGGTTGGGTCGACCATCGTTGCGTCCCGTTCGGAGGGCGCTTTCGGGATTGGGTCGACGGAGGAGACGATCGTTGGCGAGCCGTCGAGCCCGATGTATTCGGGATCGAGTCGCATGTCCTCGTGATCCCACGTGGTCAGGTACGCCTCGTGATCGGCGGCCCGTTCCTGTGTCGCCGCTCGCAATCGTTTGTGCTCGAGTCGGTGTGACGCCTTGCGATACGTTGGGGAAAACTCCGGGTCGGGGATCACGACACACGGAAGCGGTGCTTCGACGGTCTCAATTTCGTCGACGTCCCCCTCGACGAGGCGTTTCGCGCGCAGTTGGCGAGCCTCGGGGTCGATATCGAGCGCAACGACGTGGGTGACGATCGGCCACTCGAGACACCACGCGGTCTGCGGTCCGGTGTGCCCCGTCTCACCGTCAGCCGTTTTGAACCCGGCAAAGAGCACGTCCACGTCGGCGACTTCTTCCTGATACTTCTCGATGGCCGCCGAGAGTGTGATCGCTGTCGCCCACGTGTCAGAGGCGGCGAGGGCACGGTCTGAGAGTAAATAGCTGTCGTCGCTGTAAATGTAATCCATTGCCTCCTCGAGCACGCTCGAGTAACTCGGTGGGCCCATACTCATGCCGCTGACGTGCCCGCCGTGGCGCACGCGCGTCTGGAGGGCCGCCTCGAGGGCGAAGTGGTCGTTCGGGTTCATCACTGTCGGCGTCTTCCCGCGCTCGAGGTGGCCTTCGTCGTCGAACGAGACGGCCCCCTCGGAAAAGTCTGGGACGCCTTTCGTCAGCACTATGGAACGCATTGTGGCCTCCGTGGCTGTGGTGTGCTTGGTTGTAACATACTCAGTTGCCTGTATCGCAACATTAGTTATTAAGGATAGGGGTAAACTTCCCGGTGCGCGACAGGTACCAGAAATTGTTGCCGGGAATAGTGTCGAGTAATCACTCGATGTCGCGTTCGGTCGTCCCCATCGTGATCTCGCCACTCGCACGAATCGAGCCATCTACCTCGGCTCCGGGGCCGATATCGAGATTGCGGCAGGAGACGTCGCCAAGGACACGAACGTCGGGCCCGAGTGTAACGGAGCCCTCGCGCGTGGTGACGTCTCCGTGAATACGCGTCCCGTCATCGATGGTAATGTCTCCTCGAGCGCGCAGACTCCCAAAGATGTTGCCGTCCGTGCCGACGGCGATCCGTTGGGCTCGAACGTTCCCATGGAGTCGGCAGTCGTCGCCGATCCGTGCGGGCGTCGAGACGCGCCAGGCATCGTCGCTCACGGTGGCATTTGGCGGGACGACCAGTGGTTCGACGGTGGCCTCTGCCTCTTCGTCGACGAGTTCGTCTATAAACTGTTGGGCGGCGTCCTCTTCGCCGATGAGGAGGAGGTGTTTGAGGTACATAAAGAGGAAGACGAACGTCGGCATGGGATTTCGAATAACGATCCAGCCGTTTGCCTCGAATCCGTCTTCGATATCGACGTCGTCCCCGATGTCGAGGTCGCCCGCGACTTTGAGTTGGCCACCGATGTGTACTTTCTCGCCGAGATAGGCATCTTCGCCCACGAGAACGTTATCAGCGACGTCACACCACATGTCGAGGCGACAGTCACCTTCGGCTTCGATCGCCCCGCCGAAGGTGGCTCCCTCGCCAGCAAGAACGTTCCGGCCGCGAACGCCAAACTCAACCGTCGAGCGTCCACCAACGAGGATGTCGCCGGCGCTTACGAGGTCGTGCTCTTGGGCTTCCGTGCCGGTCGGCACGACGAGTTCCTCGAGCGGATCGCTACTGAAGGCCACACTGTGTGGCAAAAACACTCCCGGGTAATAAACCCCGCGCGAACGTCAGACGGTCGGCAGACACGACTAAAATGGGGACGTGATGTAACAGGTCGTGCGTGTCAGTGTGCGATCCGACTCAGGACCGGAACCGATCGCTCACGAACTCGAGGGTCACACTCGCCACGATATCGAAGCTGCCGAAGATAATTGCAAGCCCACCGAGAACCGCTGGCTCGAGTCCGAGGCCGAAACCACTGAGTGCTTCGACGAGGGCAATCCCACCGACGCCGAGGAGCCCCACGCCGATTTGTCTCATCCACGTCCGCTCCCCACGCGACACAATGCCCAGACCGAGGCCAGCTATCACGAGTGCGCCAACGGTATAGGAGACGAAAGAAACGGAGGCCACGAGTCCCACACCAGCCAGGATGACCCCGATGCCGGAGGTCCGCAAGCGTTCGAGGCCCGAGTTCGACGCTGCCTTGTCTCCCATATCGGAGTATGGCTGGTGGTTTGTATAGCAATTCCCTTCTGCAGAACGGTTCCTTTTTGAGCAACAGACACGTCCGTCCGGGCATGACTACACTTGCGTTCGATGAGGCTGGCGTCGACGTCGTCTATGAAGGAACGGAGTTTCGCCTCGAGCGCGACCTCATCGAGGAGGCTGTCGGGAAGTCCTATCCAGATGTGACCGACCACGAGGTGTTACAGATGGTGGCCGAACAGCCGTCGTTGCAGGGAGAGCCGCGTCGGATTGGGGATATTCTCGCCTGAGGTCGTGTCGCTCTATCGAGTCCCTCGAGCGTGAGTCAGGGTCTCAAGATTCTACACCGCTGTCGAGACCACCGAGTCCTGGCCAGTCGAAATGGGTTTACCCTCGAGTCCAATACACACCCCCGTGCACGAAGACGACTCCGCGGGCGATTCATCCACTGGTTCTGCGGGGGTTCCCTCGGACACCGAAGCCGACGCCGAACCGTTCGTCACCCTCGAGGCCTTTCACGAGGCGTGTCAGCGAGCGGGACGGCCGTTACTCACCGCGGCTGAACTCGAGCGACATCTCGGCTCCGAGAGTGCGTTCGAATCAGGTGCGGACGTCCACACAGTCATCGCCAGGGACCTCACCCGACTCCGGGAACAGGGGCTGCTCGAGGCAATCGAGGTGTCGGCTGCCTCGACGGTGTGGTATCCACGGGAGTTCGAGGATCTCACCGAACGCGAGCGTGTCGTCGTCTTCCCAAAACGCCGAGAAATCGTGGTCGATAGACCTGACCAGTTCACGCGTGCCCAGCTGACACAGTTCGCCCATTTGGCGGATACCAACGGGGAGAACGGCTACCGGTACGAGGTACGACCGGCCGACGTCTGGCAAGCCCCACACGACTCGTTCGACGACCTCGTGCGAACCATGCGCCAGGCGCTCAACCAACGCGTCGACGCCCTCGAGGAGTGGGTCGAGAGTCAGTGGGACCGAGCGAAACAGTTCCGCCTCATCACCCACCCAGACGAGTACACCGTTCTCGAGGCTCGGTCCCCCGAAATTATGGGGAACGTCGCCCAGCAGAAACTCGACGAAGAACACCTGCATGCCCCCATCTCAGACACCGAGGCCTGGGTCAGAGAGGGTGCGGAGGCAGCCATCAAACGCACCCTATACGAAGCCGGTTACCCCGTACAGGACGACCGAACCCTCGAGTCCGGCCAGGCGCTCTCGTTCGCGCTCGAGGTCGGGCTCCGTGACTACCAGCAGGCGTGGGTCGACCGATTCCTCGACCAGGGAGCGGGCGTCTACGTCGGCCCACCGGGGAGTGGGAAAACCATCGCTGCCATCGCTACGATGGCCGAGGTCGGCGGTGAAACCCTCATTTTCGTTCCCAGCCGCGACCTGGCGAGACAGTGGGCAAACACCCTGCTCGAGGTGACCAGCCTCGAGCCAGACCAGGTCGGGCAGTACCACGGTGGCCAGAAAACTATTCGTCCCGTGACAATCGCGACGTACCAGATCGCGGGGATGGATCGCCACCGATCACTGTTCGACGAGCGCGAATGGGGCCTGGTGGTCTTCGATGAGTGCCAACACGTTCCATCGGACGTCTACCGACGGAGCACGCACCTCCAGTCGCGCCACCGCCTCGGGCTGTCGGCGAGTCCCGTTCGTGAAGACGACCGTGACGTCGAGATTTTCACGCTCCTTGGCCCCCCGATCGGCACCGACTGGGACGCCCTGTTCGAGGCCGGGTTCGTCGCTGAACCTGAACTCGAGATTCGGTACGTTCCCTGGGGTGGCGAAGAGCACCAGAACGCCTACGGCTCGGCCGACGGGCGTGAGCGCTACCAGATCGCGGCGACGAACCCCGGCAAAGTCGACGAGATTCGATACCTGCTTGCCGCACACCCCGGCGCTCGAGCCCTGGTGTTCGTCGATTACCTCGAGCAAGGGCGTGATATCGCTGGCGCGCTCGATACGCCGTTTCTCAGCGGGGAAACGCCACACGTGGAGCGTCAACGGTTGCTGGATGCGTTCCGAAGCGGCGAGGGCGACACCCTCGTCATTTCGCGTGTCGGTGACGAGGGGCTCGATTTACCGAACGCTGAACTCGCGATTATCGCGTCTGGACTCGGTGGCTCGCGCCGCCAGGGAACCCAACGTGCGGGGCGGACGATGCGCCCTGCGGGTGGGGCACGCATGTACGTCCTCGCGACGCGTGGGACGCGCGAGGAGGAGTTCGCCCGTCGGCAATTGCAGCATCTCGGCCGACAGGGTGTCCAGGTGACCGAACAAACGGTCGAGCGATCGGTCGAGTAATCTGTCAGCGATCTCGGCAAAAGTCACCCCGCCGGACAGCCTCTTGTTCCGTGACCGAGTTGAACCACGTATGACAGAGGAGACCGACCCGTCGCTCGCAACGGATGCCGTGCACGCAGGCCAGGAACCAGACCCAGCCACCGGTGCCCGCGCACCGCCGCTCTATCAGACCACCTCCTACGTGTTCGAGGACGCAGACGACGCGTCTTCGCAGTTCGCCCTCGAGAAACCCGGATACATCTACTCACGCCTGATGAACCCGACGCTCGAGACCCTCCAGGAACGCCTGGCGGCGCTCGAGGGTGGTGTCGGCGCGGCGGTGACTGCATCGGGGATGGGCGCCCTCGATCTGACCACCTTCCTGCTCGCCTCGGCTGGGGACAACATCGTCACCGCCTCCTCGCTGTACGGTGGGACCTACACCTACCTGACCCACTCCGTCGAACGCCGGGGGGTCACCACCCGGTTTGTCGACACGTTGGATTACGACGCCTACGCCGAGGCGATCGACGAGGACACGGCGTACGTCCACCTCGAGACGATCGGCAACCCCGCACTCGACACGCCCGATATCGAGCGGATTGCCGATATCGCTCACGATCACGACACCCCGCTGTTCGTCGACAACACGTTTGCCACCCCCGCCCTGTGTCGGCCGCTCGAGCACGGTGCGGACCTCGTCTGGAACTCGACGACGAAGTGGCTTCACGGCTCGGGGACGACGGTCGGCGGCGTCGTCGTCGACGGGGGCTCGTTCCCGTGGGCTGAGCACCCCGAGAAGTACCCCGAACTCGCCGCGGACAACCCCGCCTATCACGGCGTCAATTTCGCGGAGACGTTCGGCGATGCGGCGTTCACCTACGCCGCTATCGCTCGGGGCCTTCGAGACCTCGGGAATCAACAATCCCCGTTCGACGCCTGGCAGACCATCCAGGGCCTCGAAACGCTGCCGCTCAGAATGGAACGCCACAGCGAGAACGCGCTCGCGGTTGCTGAGTTCCTCGAGCAACACGACGCCGTCTCCTGGGTCAACTATCCGGGGCTCGAGTCTCACGAAACGCACGAGAACGCCAGCCAGTACCTCGAGGGTGGCTACGGTGGGATGTTGACGTTCGGCCTCGCCGATGGATACGAGGCAGCCCGTCAGACGGTCGAATCGACCGAACTCGCGAGTTTGCTTGCGAACGTCGGCGACGCGAAAACCCTGATCATCCATCCAGCGAGTACGACTCATCAGCAACTGAGCGAGGAAGAAAAGATCGCCTCCGGTGTGACCAACGAACTCGTCCGTGTCTCCGTCGGAATCGAAGACCCGGGTGCGATTATCGATGACTTAGAGCAGGCACTCGCGGCGGCGACGTCGGCCTAAGGACAGCACTCGTCAACCGGTACCGGTCACTCGGCTTTCTCCAGATATTCTCACGTGTGTCACTCGAGGACGCTACACTCAACCACCACCGATATTAGCACGGGCTCGCGTTCACACCCCCACTCGGAAATGCTTAGTACTCGAGCAGCTGGTGAAACCGCCGTTGATGGGCCACGAACGCACAGATGCCAAAGGCCAGTAAGCCGAGTTGGTACGCTTCGACGATGAGAAACACGCTCCTCGAGCCGAGTTGAATTGGATCGCTCACCGCAGACCAACTCGAAAACCACGTCGCCGCCAACAACAGCGTCGCCCCACTAGCAACCAGTATCGCGCCACCGATCATCAACAGCCGACATCGCCACGTACTTGACAGGTGAAACGCCCGACGCTCGAGCACGAACTGGAGCGTCAGTGTCGTGGCCAGGACCAGGCCTGCCAGCGCGAGACCCGCTTGCCCGCCGACGGTTTCCGCGATGAGGATCCACAGGGGCCATGCAGCGACGAGGACCAGACTGACACCGATTCGTCGTGGCGTCAACAGCGCTTGGATTGTGGTCGTCGTCGTCCCAAAGATACTCGTTCTGAGGAGTGCCCCACAGAACAGAATCCCGAGGCCCGCCAACGCCGTCGAGGTCGCTCGCGGTTCGACGACGACGAACACGAACCAGAGCCCGACCGCGAGCGTTTCGACGGCTGCGGCAGCCGCGGCTGCGGTCACGCCGACTACTCGGGTTCGAGTATGATGGCTGAACCGCCCTGGCTCGCGGATGACGCTCATACCCTACCGACACCCTGGGGGGGTTTCGTTATGGAACCCGTTATTGAGCCGACACACTGGACCCATCAACTCCTGTGGGAGTGCATCGAATTGGCAAACCATTTAACCACAGCTTACCCCGCTTTCAGTCGATGCACGCGATCACGAACAGTGGCTGGATCGAAGTCGTCACCGGCAGTATGTTCTCCGGAAAGACCGAGGAACTCCTGCGACGGCTCAGGCGCGCGGAGATCGCGGGCCAGGAGGTCGCCGTCTTCACTCCTGCGCTCGACGATCGGTATGGAAAGGGTGCCGTTGGCTCCCACGACGGCCGTCGGTGGGAAGCCACTGCCATCGATCCGGACGGCGACCTCGAGCGCGTGTTCGAGACGCTCAACGGCGAGCAGGTCGTGGCGTTCGATGAGGCCAACTTTTTTACCGAACGGCTGGTGACGCTCTGTGAGGAACTCGCGGCCGACGGCCGGCGCGTGATCGTCTCTGGCACGGACCAGACGTTTCGTGGCGAGCCGTTTCATCCACTGCCGCGCCTGATTGCTGTTGCCGAGTACGTCGAGAAATTCCATGCCATCTGTGCCTGCTGTGGGGAACCGGCGACCAGAAACCAGCGACTGGTCGACGGCAAGCCAGCCCACGTCGATGATCCGACAATTCTGGTGGGTGCTGAAGAGTCCTACGAGGCCCGCTGTCGACACTGCCATACGCTCAGACGCGACTAATGTAGTATGACTCGGTGGATCGAGAACCCGGAAGGCGGACGCGACCGTGGCCCCAGAGGACTCGCCAGAGCGTGGGTCGAAGTCCTCGTTCGTCCCCGGCGGTTCTTCCGCGTCGGCGTTGCACCGGGTGACCAGGCACCAGGGCTCTTCTTTCTGATGACTGTCGTTCTCATTGCCGAATCAACCCGGTACGCCCTGGTCGCCGACGCCTATCCCTCCCTCGCTGTCTCCCCGGTCCTCGAGGCTGCCTTCTGGTTGAGCCTGGTTGTGTTGTTGGTTGCGCCACTCGGGTTGCACCTGACGTCGGCACTCCAGACGCTGGTTTTGATCGTCCTCGTCGAGGATCGTGCCGGAATCAGCGAGACTGTCCAGGTCATCGCGTACGCAACGGCCCCGTGTGTCGTCGTGGGCATTCCGTACCCGCCATTGCAAGCAATCGCGAGTCTCTATGGGGCTGTGTTGGTCGTCATCGGCCTCTCGACAGTTCATGGCACCTCACTGTTCCGGGCCGCAATCGCCAGTCTCGTCGCCAGTACCCTCGTCTTCGGGTACGGGTTTGGTGGCTTCGCAGCGTTCGAGGCGGTGTTCACCGGGGTCACTGATTGGTAATCACGGCTTTCGACAGCCGAACGAGTTGGTGTGACTCGAGCAAGGGTCTGCCCGCGTAGGATCACGGTTGCCGTATTTTTCGAGTAATGAGCCCCTACTGAACGCTACTAGTGTCCGTTGGGGCTGAAACAGTACACGGAATTATGTACCGGGATGTGGTGAGCCGCCGTATGTCCAAAACGTCGGACGCAACGCCCCTTACTGAGCGTGTCGTGAAAGAAGCCGTCGGTGTCGGTCTCGAGACACCGATGCGAGAATCCATTCTCGAAGCCGTCGATGAAGCGGAGGGGACCGGCCCGAAACCCCGGACGATCGTACCAGCGATGAGTGCCGTCCTTGGAACCGGTGTCGCGATCGGGTATCTCCTCGGCAAAGCCGACGAGACGGAGACTGAATCGACGCTCGAACTCGACTCGAGTACGGAGGAAGCGGAGGCTGAGACGACCGAGTTAGATGAAGAAGAGCCCTCGAGTGAGGGAGGAGGTATTGGTTCGAAACTACTCGTCGTACTGGGCGTACTCGCAGGGGCTGCACTCGTCTGGCGTCGGCGTCAGGCGGAGGAAGAAGAGTGGGAGCCAATCGAGGAGTTCGAGCCCGCAACGGATGCCGTCTTTGGTGACGAAGATGAGGACGAAGAAGAGGAGGAACTGATGGACCAGGACGACGAGGAATCTGAAACGAGCAGTACGGAGTCAGATACCGAAGAAGGGGCGGACGAAGCGCAAGCAACCGAAGAGTAAGAACATAGCGCCCCTCAATTGATCCTGGACAAAGGCTCTGATCTCCTTCGGGGCTGGTGGAGCAAACCAATGCGTACAACTGCTTAACAAGGAGTTGGGATTTGTAACATCCTGTTAGTCACTGTACGTTATTTATCACCACTAATTAGTCCAAATAAAAGGCCAGCCACTATTATCACAGAGGGTGTCGACGAGTCTACTGATAATGACAGACCAACTCGAGAACGAGATCATCCATCGAGAACTGGACCCTGGCGGAAATAATCCAGCGATACAGATTGTAGAGACAATCATGCGTTTAGAGGAGGTCGATTCCACCGAGTTACCGACAATCTATGACTGTGTGGATGGAATGCTTGATGAGCTTTTCTCTAACCCACCCTCACCATCGGCTCAAATGGAACTTCAATTTAGTTATCACTCATATCGAATCACTATTGAACAGAACGGGAACGCGAGGTTTGTAAAAATAAAGTGAATACCGCACATTCCGCCATCTTTTAAGAAATAAAGGGTCTGGCAGGTCGACTCACTTCCGCCCTACACGGACTGATTGTTCGCTCCGACGACGCCTTTTTCTGTTATCTTGAACGTGGCCAACTCACCCACGGCTTTCGACCGATGCTTGGTCAACGTCGCTCGACGGTTCCCTCCACGGAACCGATCCAACCGGACCACCACGCCGGTCCAATGCTCGAGGGTATTCCCACCCAAGGGACGGGTTCGATCAGCATCCGGGTCCGAAAACACCTGATTGGTCAACACGACAGCCAGGTCGTGTTTCCGGGCCAACGAAAGCAAGTGCGTCACCTGGCTTGCCACCTGTCGTAAGGCATCGCCGGCTTCCCCATCGCTTGCGCGCTCGAGGCGATAAAAACCGGTTGCACTGTCGAGCACGATCAGGTCGGCCTGAGTCGCAAAGTCCGCGGCATCACGGACGGCTTCGGCCTGTTCGTCGAAGTCGTAGGCATCCTCGATGATGATTCGTGAGGCCACACCTTCGATATCATCGACGCGACCGCGGAGTAACTGCTCGAACCGATCGACTGAGACCCCTTCCGTGTCGATGTAGACGGCAGTTCCCCCTGCTGCAGCCGTTTCGACTGCGGCTGCAAGCGCGAGGTTCGTCTTTCCCGCTGCCGGTGGGCCGTACAACTGGGTGACCGTTCCCCGTTCGAAGCCACCGCCGAGGAGCTCGTCAACCGATGTACAGCCAGTCGGGATCCGTTCGTCGTTCACGGTTTCGCTTGGAATGTCGGGAAGAAAAACCCCCCGGAAACCGACTCGAGTGCGCCGCGAGGATTTTATACTCACACTGACAAGCAGACACGTGATCGTCGTCGCGACCGCCGATTTCGAGGTGTACCACGACGTCGTGGGTGAGCTCCGCAACCGGGGCGTCACGTTCATGACTATCGAGCCAGGCGACCCCCTGCCTGAGCGAACATCGCTGGTGTTGACGGGAGCCGCAGGAGCATCGACAATTGAGGCAAACGGTGTGCCAACGATCGTTGTCGAACCGGACGAGGCGCGTCAGGCCGTTGATCAGGCACTGGCAACGATTCGTGGCGATGACGGGCGAACTGTCATCGGCGTCGATCCCGGCCGGAAACCCGGTATCGCGGTAGTCGTCGGTGACACCGTCGTCGCCGCGTTCCAGGTTCCACTCGGTGACGCCATCGATATTATCGAGCGAGAACTCGAGAACGTCGAGACGCCCGATCCCGTCGTCCGTATCGGTGATGGGGCCCGCCTCCAGAGTGCGAAGGTGATCAATCAGCTCGAGGACGTGCGGATCGAACTGGTCGACGAAACCGGGACATCGCCGTATTTAGGCACCGGCGCTCGAGGCATGAGTGACGTGTTGGCGGCAGTCAATATCGCCCGACTCGAGGGCGAGCCAGTCGATCATCGAACGATCGAGCCGACGGCGGGTGAACTCCAGCGAATCAAGGACCGGTCTCGTGAAGAAAGTGAAACGAACCGCGCGATCGACGACGAGCTTGCCCGACGGGTTGCACGTGGTGAGTTGACCGTCAAAGAAGCGCTTTCGGTCCACCGCGCCGACACCGATGGTGGGGATGCTCCCCTCGAGTGATAGTTGGACACTGGGTTTCGGACGCTCGAGTTCAGGCCGTTCCGCTCAACGGACTGCCTACCAGGTGCCGTGGAACGTGTCGAACTCGAGGCTATCAAGTGGTTTCTCACCGATGGCGATCTCGTACTCACCGGGGGTGAGCATCGGTTTGTGGAACCGGGGACCGTCATCAGTGGTGATCCGTGGACAGCCGGTGTTCACGAAGGCATCCATATCGAAGTTTCGGAGGCGGTCCGGCGTGACTTCGTCCATCGTGATCAGGTACGCATCGTCGTTGCCGTCGAGGATTTCCTGGGCTTTCTCCCAGCGACCCTGACCGATTTTGGTACAGAAGATGACGCCCCACTTCGTGGCGTCCATCGCTCGGTGGACGGCACCGTAGCGCTGTTTCATGAACTTCTCCGTGTCAGCGACCGTGACGACGTTGTTCACGGGGTCGGCAATGACGACGTGTTTGTCGGGATGTTCCATGGCCAGTCCCAGTGGATGGAACTTACCGCCACCGACGTAGAGCACCTGCGGCGCGGGAACGTCCGCACTGGCGTAGTTACAGCCGAGTACCTGTCCCTCGTGGGTGAGTCGTTCGTCACCGCGACGTGTTCTGACCTCGTAGCCGCGGTCCTCGAGGAACGCCCGCATCTCCTCGAAGCGATTCATATGCTGGGCGGTCGTGACCAGGCCGATTTCGGGATGTTCCTCGGGTGGCTCGAGCGTTTGCAGTGACTCCTCTATGATCGGCGTCACTTCGACGTTCGAGAACAGCGGCACGTAGATGACCTTGTCCGTGTTCTTCATCGGCGAGTGCCCGAAGTGGACGAACACGTCGGTCCGTTTCATCAGGTAGGTGTCGAGGTCACAGGCACCGTAACAGGGCTGGCCTGACAACATGATGGTGACCTCGTCACCGAGCAGTTCACGCAGATCGTCTGCGACCTTTGGGCCCCGTCGTTTCAATCCTTCGGGAAACTGCAGTCCCACCTTCGTTGCGTTTCGATCGGCAACGGCGTCGACGATCCGCTCGAGTTCGTAATCCCACTCCCGGTCGTGTTTGAGGGCCATCCCGGTGTTTCGCAGGTCTCCCTCACTATACTCCGGTTCCGTCTCCTGACTCATTGTTTCCGTTTGCGGGTGTGGACGTAAAACGACGCGGGTTTGGCCTTGTCAGCTGTGTTGATTCTCGAGCAGTAGTACGCGGACCAGAGTCAGAGAGGACCGGCCGATGGCCCGTACGGCAGTATCCGCCAGCTTCAAACGGCCAGGCTTCTAACGGAGGCGTATGAGCATCGAAAGTACAGCTGCGGACGCTGACGCCGACACCGACGTCGAGGCCCTCGCAACCCAGCTCGGCGACGCCATCACGACCTTGCCGGAGTACCAGTCCTTCGAGGATGCACAGGCAGTCGTCGAATCCACCCCGGAGGTCCAGGAAAAAATCAGCGAGTTCGAACGCATCCGCCAGGAGTTCATGCTCGCCCGTCAGACCGGTGCGGCGACACAGGAGGACCTCGAGGAGCTCCAGACGACACAGCAGGAACTGCACGCCATGGAACCGATGGCCGAGTTCCTCGAGGCGAAAAGCGTGCTCGCACAGCGACTCGAAGCACTCAACCAGGCGATCTCGGCACCACTGGCCGTCGACTTCGGTGGGGAAGCCGGTGGCTGTTGTCAGGATTGAGTTCGGTTCGTTTACCGTCAAATAAACTGCTGTTTTGGTGACTATTTTTCGACCCAACAGTCATAATACTGGAGTTGAAAGGTCATCCTAATGGCCGCGGAAGACCCCCCTGAAGGGTACCTATTCGACCTTTACCGACGGTACATCGGTGAACCCGACGACAGCACCGATGTTTACGTCGGTTTTGGGCTGTTTATCGGTGGTATCGGCCTCGCAATCATCGCGCTCGTCCTCTTTATCTGGGGTTCAACACTCGAGTATCGAGGGCCGGAGTACTTCGCCGTGTTGCGTCCGGCATACGCGATCGGGATGGTCTCACTGCCGGCACTCATGCTCGGTATCGTCGTATTACTCCCCTCTGAGCGACGAATGCGGTACGTGTCCGTCGCCAGCGTTGGACTGACTGCGCTTGCCGCTATCGGCTTCGTGTATGCCTATCCAGGTGACTGGTTACACGGTGCTGATTACACGCCGCACGTGCTCGGCACCTATGCCATCGGTCTCGCTGGTGTGACGGCCGCGACCGGAGCATCGCTCATAGGCCACTATCTCGACGCTGCACGAGCCGCCCAGGAACACCAGCAAGCGGCCGAGGAGGATGACGAAGACGACGACCCAGCGTACACCGACGAGGAAATTCGTGCGGACATCGAGGGGGCGATGGAAGGGGTCGAACTCTCGTGGGGAGGCGTCGCAAAAACTGAAAACACCCGACTCAGTTTCAGTGATCACGATTTCGATAGCTCCGAACTCGACTCGAACCTCGCCGCGAAAACCACGCGCTCGAGTGG
>PUKM01000094.1 GCA_003552325.1 Natrialbaceae archaeon
TACCTCTGGCCGGTCGTCTACACCGCGTTCTTCGAGAGTGAAGACCGCCACGACGCGAAACCACTCCTCGAGTTCCCCGCTGGCGGCAAACGGGAATCGTACGGCGTCCTCGAGGACGCCTCGGATGCGGACGTCGCCACTGACGGTGGCCAAGACGATGACGCAGACGACGGCTACGCTGTCGACGACCATCCGAGTGATGCCGACGTCCCGTACGGCGGTGAGCCTGACCGGGCGGAACCAAGCCACGAGGGGGCAGGCCACGACAAACACGCCGACGATCACCACGATCATGGCGACCACCACGACGACCATCACCACCACGGCGGCGCACCACAGGGTGGCTGGGAACGCAAATCGCCACTCACCTTCGCTGAGAGTACCTGGCTCATGCTCATGCCGATCTCGATAATTGCCGTCGGAGCGATCACGCTCGGTATCGTGCCCGATCACGCAATCTTCCTCGAGTTAGCCGACTATGTGGTTGCGCAGGTAACCGGGGAGGGGGTACTATGACTGAAGTCGATGCGGTGACGGCAATCTATCCGCCGTTGCTGGTCTTCGCAGCCGCCGTCCTGATGCTCGTGCTGCCCCGGGTCCTCGGTTACGCCCTGGGGACACTGAGCCTCGCAGCGGTGACGGCTATCGCGTTCGTCGCTCCCGAAGGGAGTCACCTCCATCTGACCTTCCTCGGCTTCGAATCCCAGCCGTACCTGATCGACGAGTATACGCGGTTCGTCGCCATCGGCCTGGGCTTCCTCGGAACCTTTGCCGTCGTCTACGCGTACTCGAGTGAGGCCCCTCGAGTGATGGCAGCGTTCGCGCTCGCGTACGTCTCGAGTGCGCTCGGGGCCGTGTTCGCGGGAGACTGGCTCGTGTTGGTGTTCATGTGGGAAATCATGGCCGTCACGAGTACGTTGCTCGTCTGGCACTACGGTCGGGACGCCGTTCGTGCCGGCTACCGATACGCACTGGCACACGGTATCGGTGGGAGCCTGGTACTGTTCGCGGTGATCGCCCACTACGCACAGGCCGGGACGTTCATCTACGGAGAGGGAGCCACGGGATACAGCGGTGAGTTGCTGATCGACGGCGGTATCGCCACGGGCATTCCGGCCGTCCTCGCTGTGCTCGGCATCGGCGTGAACGTCGCCTTCATCGGGTTCCACACCTGGCTGCCCGACACCTATCCGAAACCGCACTTTGCAGCTTCGGTGTTCCTCGCGGCATTCACCACGAAGACGAGCGCCTACGTCTTGTTGCGAGCCTTCCCCGAGGGGCACATGTGGCTCGCGTACATGGGTGGGTTGATGGCCGTTTATGGCGTCATCTTCGCGCTGCTCCAACACGACATGCGAGCGCTGCTCTCGTACCACATCCAGGCCCAGCTTGGATACATGGTCGCCGGGATCGGCCTCGGCTCGGCTATCGGCGTCGCTGGCGCGATGGGACACCTGTTCAACAACGTACTCTACAAGAGCCTGCTGTTCATGGCCGTCGGTGTCGTCATCTACCGCACTCGAGAGAACGACCTCTACAAACTCGGCGGTCTCTGGCGAGAGATGCCGATCACGGCAATCGCCTTCTTCATCGGGGCGCTCTCGATTACCGCCGTGCCCGGCTTCAGCGGCTTCATCAGCAAGGGGATGGTCTTCGACGCGGCAACGGGGTACTTCACGGAGGAGGCCCACTGGCCACTCTTCGCGCTGTTGTTCATCGGTGGCGTTGGGACCTTCCTTTCGTTCATCAAACTCGGCTACTACGTATTCTTCCACGGAGAAAGTGACCGCGAGGTCCGGGACGCAAAGACCGGCCAGACGACAGCCATGCTCTCGGTTGGCGGAGCCTGTGTCGTGCTCGGTATCCCGGCAATCGGCTGGCCGATCTTCACCGACCTCATGCCAGTGATCGACGGGACCGCACTCGTCGGACCGGGAATCGAAGGGTCGCTCGACCCCTACAGCCTCGCGCACCTGCGTGATGCGGTGCTCTTGATTGCGATTTCGGCAGTCGCCTTCCCTATCATCCGCAAACCGCTCTCGAAACTCGACTACAACGATCCCGCACTCGTCTTCAACAAACTCGGCTATCTGACGGGTCGCTGGGCGATGCTGGCAGTCACCGGGCTCTTCGCCGCCGTCGACCGTGGTGCCGTCTCGCTCGTGAAGTCCGGCTACTGGATCGGAAACAACCCCGTGTTGGCCGTCGAGCGCGGTGCTCGGTGGCTCCCCGGATGGATGGTCGATATCGAAGAGCGTCAGCCCACTGACGGCGGCCGCCCCTCGACGATTCACCTCCGTGCGACTATCGGCCTCACCGTCTTGCTCATCACGCTGATTCTGACGGGTATGCTGTTCTTGCTGCTCTAATCTGGGCGATTTCTCCTCGTTTGAACTCCCCTATCACCGATAGTACGACACTACAGCCACTGCAAGCGTCTCATAACAATGGGTGCACGAGCGAACTACCTGGGTAGATGAGGCGTTTCTGTATCCGTAGCCGAAGACCGGGGACGGCGGTCACCAAGTGTATAGCCCTTCGAACAGCCGCCAGGTGACATATGTATCGTGAACACACCGTTGGCGTGGTTGTCCCCGCCTACAACGAAGCTGGATTGATCGGCCAGGTAATCGAAACGATGCCGACCTTCGTCGACCGCGTCTATGTCGTCGACGATTGCTCGACTGACGGTACCTGGCACGAAATTACCAGATACGTACAGCGTGTCACTGACGGTGGGGCACTTCCCGCAGCACAGTCAACCCGACCAACAGGTGGCAACCAACTCGAGCAGTCCGACGAGGCCAGTCCCCACGCGGTCACCGCTATGGCAGACGAACGTAAAGAAGGGCCAACGATCGTCCCGATTCGCCACGAGGTGAACCGTGGCGTCGGCGGCGCGATCAAGACCGGCTACGAACGCGCACTCGAGGATCGTCTCGACGTGACTGCGGTGATGGCCGGGGACGCACAGATGGATCCCGCGCAGTTGGATCGGTTGCTCGATCCAATCATCGACGGCAGGGTCGCCTATGCCAAAGGAAACCGACTCGCGGGTGCTGACCATCACGACTCGATGTCTACCTGGCGGTTGTTCGGTAACAGTACGCTCACGTTTCTCACCAAGGTCGCCAGTGGCTACTGGGAGATGATGGACCCGCAAAATGGGTACACTGCTATCTCTCGAGAGGCACTTGAGGCCGTCGACCTCGAGGGACTCTACGAGGAGTATGGTTTTGCGAACGATCTCCTGGTCGAGTTGAATACGGCTGGCTACCGAATTGCGGACATTTCGATGCCTGCTGTCTACGGGGACGAACAGAGCCACATCGAGTATCGGACGTTCGTTCCCCGACTTTCGAAGTTGCTGTTGCGTGGCTTCTGTCGGCGACTCAGTCGTCGATACGTCGTGCGTGAGTTTCACCCCTTGGTGTTACTCTACGGTCTCGGAGTTGCCGGCTGGCTGGTCACGACTGTGGCTCTCGCCTGGGTTGGTCGGATTCGTGAGGGGAACTCCTCGACGGCCGTCTGGGCGATGGCGACGGGCCTCTATGCGTTCCTTGGGGCGGTCTGTCTCGTCTTCGCCATGACCTTCGACCGTGAGGAGAACGAAAACACGGTGGTGGTCGAGTCGTGAGGGCCGTCATCACGATCCAGCACCCGGCTCACGTACACTTCTACCGGCACGTCATCGACGAGCTCGAGACACGGGGCCACGAGGTGTTCGTGTTCGCTCGGGAGAACGATCTCGCCATCCCATTACTCAATGCCTACGGAATCCCGCACGAAGTGCTCGCGGGACCACAGTCCTCGCTCTCGGAACTCGCGAAGGTCCAACTCGCGTACGAGCTTCGACTCCTCCGGCGCGTCCGGAGGATCAATCCCGACGTCATGACGGCGATCGGGGGACTGGCAGTTTCCCACGTCGCTCCGCTGGTTGGTGCACGCAGTGTCGTCTTCGTCGACAACGAGGGGACAGCGTCTCACCGGGTCACGACCCCATTCGCCCACGTCGTTGCGACGCCACGGAAGTACGGAGAATCCTACGGCAACGGCCACGTGAGGTACGACGGGTTCCACGAACTCGCGTACCTCCATCCTGACTACTTCGAACCGAATCCTGACGGGCTCAGAGCCTACGGTGTCGAACCTAGTGAACGGTACTTCGTCCTTCGCTTCCGCAAGTGGGACGCCCTGCACGACGTAGGCGAAGGTGGGCTCACGCTCGAGGGCAAACGCGAACTCGTCGCGACGCTCGAGGCGGAAGGACAGGTCTACATAAGCAGTACGGACCCACTACCCGATGATCTGTCTGGGTACGAACTGCCTGTCCCCCCAACCCATATCCACGACCTGCTGTATTTCGCAGACGGCTACAGCGGTGATTCGGCCACAATGGCGACTGAAGCCGCATTGCTGGGCACACCAACCGTGCGCATCCAATCGTTCGCCGCTCGCGACCAGGATATGACGAATTTCGTCGAACTCGAGGAGACGTACGGACTTATGCGATCGACACATGACGAACGGGTAGGGCTCGAACTGATCGACGAGTTGTTCACAGATCCGGAGACGCCGAACAGCTGGAAACGTCGCCGACACGACCTGTATGAGGATAAAATAGATGTGACGGCGTTCGTCAGTGATCTGCTCTGTACTGAAGCGGGCGTGACACCCACCAAAGACCGTCAGGTGGCCGCGCCGACACCCTAAATGGTCACGCTACTCTTCTGACTCCGCCCCTTCCTCGACGAACGGCATCGGCTCTTCGATCACCGCAATTGATTGCTCGAGTGAGTGCTCTCTGAGTGCCGTTTCTTCGGTCGCGGGTTCCGTCGGATAGGTTCGCTTGCCGAGGCCGGGTCTGGCCCCACGTGGGGTGAGGTAATCGCCACCGACGTCGAGGTCGGCGGCATCACACAGCCGTTTGAGAATCGATCGTGCCCCTTCGGTCGTGATCGCCGGTGGGGGAATCGCGTACCGGCGTGAAAGTGCTGCGGCTGTGTGGGCGTCGAACTCCGCTTCGATCTCGTCGTCGTCGAAACCCCGTTGCTCGAGGACGGTTCGAACGTGGTTAGCCACCGATGGTGCGTGGCGGGTTGGAAACAGTGGCCACTCGTTCGTCGGCGGATCCTGTACTACTCGATACCGTCGGAGGGGTTTTCTGGCGGCCGCTGGGAGTGGCACGTCCTCCAGACGTTGCGATTTGCCGAGCACTCGAATCGTCCCCGAATAAAAGTCGACGTCCTCCCAGGTCGCCCCCATTCGCCGGTTATCCTCGGGGACTCGAAAGAGTTCGGATCCACGGACACCGGAGTGAGCGAGTAACGAAACCATCGCATACTCACGGAGGCGGGCCAGGCGGTCAGCGCGGCTGGCCGACTCGGCGTCGAGGGCTCGTTCACGCACGTATCGCTCGAGCGTCTCTCGTTGTTCGCGGCCCCAGGCTGAGTCTGTATTATCAGTTGATCGGTCTGTGGGGAGGGCCGACTCGGCCTCATCGGTGGCTGCTGGATTCTCCTCGAGGATACCACCCTGGACACACCAGGTGAGGAAGGCTCTGACGACGGCGAAATACGTCCCCGCAGTCGATGCGGTGTACTCGCCCCCGGCAGTTCGTTTGGCGAGTTCAGTGGCGTAGGCTTCCATATGCCTCACCTCGAGGTCGAACAACGATTCGACCCCATGTTCTGTCTCGAGCCACTGGCTCCAGCGCCGGAGAATCGAGCCCGCGTTCGACGCATAGGTGCCGGCACCCGGGTCATCCGGGTTCCCGACAGCCTTTCGCTGTAAGTAGGCGTCAACGGCGTCTTCAACGCGGACGCGAACTGCACTCATCGTCGGATCACCTGTCTGTGATTACACACCATCAATTCAAACTGGTGTGTCCACATTGCTGTACGCGTGCCAGTCATTGCGTCTGTGTAGCACATCCCGCTACATTTGTGTTTCGGTCACACCACACAGAAAGAAAGTCAATCATCTGCAGTGGGGGTGTCGGGGCGGTACGAACGACTGATTGCCTTCCATTTTCCGGTCGTAAAGCGATAGTAGTTGATCGCTGCTGGAACCGTCGTCTCCGCAACAAACGCGAGATACAGCCCCCAGAGGCCGATCGCCGGGATCGAAAGCCCCGGGGTTGGAATTGCAACCTCGAGGAGTGGGACCATCACGGTCGTTGGAATCTCGAGGCCGTTTGCACCGAGATATGCGAGCGGGATGGCGAACCCAAACATCCCAAGGGACTGACTGTAGAAGGGCCAGCGGGTGTCACCGGCGGCGTTGAGTGGTCCGGCAGCCCCACTCGAGATACCGCTCACGACGACGGCGATACAGGCGGCGTGAACCAGTGAGACGGCCGCCGATACCGAGAGTTCGCCGGGATCATCGGTGAAAGCCAGCGTGATCGGTTCGGCGAAGACGAAGACGATCGCCGCCGAGACGAGGTAGGTGGCGACAGCAAACCGGATGATCTCTCGTCCGTACTGCTCGGCGAGTTTCTCGTCTCCCGTGCCGAGTTCTTGACCAACGAGACTCGAGGACGCGAGACCAAAGCCCCACCCAGGGGTGTTCATCAGCCCCCAGATGCGACGAGCGATGACGTAGGCGGCGGCAGTGTCCTGGCCAAAGACGTCCACGATGGCCAGCATGGGGAACTCTGCCAGTGTCCAGACGAGGTTCGTTCCGAACACTGGCAGGCCAATCGTGACGAGGTCGATCAGCGTCTCAGGGTGGGCATACGTCCCGAAGGGATCGACGGCAACGGGGAACGTGGTCAAGCCGGGAAGCCGGCCCATCACGAGTCCAAGGGCGAAGGCTGCGGTCACCGCGATGTTCGCGATCACCGTTCCGAGGGCGGCCCCAACGACACCCATATCGAGGCCGAAGATGAGGACCGCATTGAGGCCGATGTTCGCCACTGCACCGCCGGCCCTGATGACCATCGGCGTCCAGGCATCGTCCATGCCGACGAAGGTCCGACTGCCGATGAGATTCAACCCGGCGAAGGGGATACCGAACGCGACGACCTGGAGGTATGCTGCCCCTTCCCGGATGATTGCCGGATTGTCGGTAATGAGGCCGATGAACCACTCCGAATAGAACCAGAAGGTCGCAACCAGCGGTGCCGACACCACGATCACCAGAAACGCACTCGAGCGGATCGCCTGCCCGAGTTGATCGTAGGCTTCAGCCCCGTA
>PUKM01000009.1 GCA_003552325.1 Natrialbaceae archaeon
CTCCCTGTACGAGTTGGACGACCTCGCCACCTTGAATATCGACGGCGGGCACGACCTCGAAGCCTTGGTTCATACTCGAGATGGGAGATGTGCGTGCCTAAAGCCGACGGTTTGTGGGCTTATGGGCTCGAGTGAAGCTTCGGTGTTCTCCAGTTAGGAACGTCGAAGCGGTGAATCCGGCCCTCGACCCCATCTAATTTCCGGGTGACGCTTGAGTATCGTTCGTCCCCAGTAACCTTTGAATTGCTTCGCTATCTCGGCAGGACTCCATTTCGGGTCTGCCTCCACGAACAAATGAACGTGGTCGGTGGCAATCTCCATCGACACAATAACGTGACCGAACCGATTGGCCGTCCCCGGAACAATTCCGCGAGTTCGTCTCGAACTAACTCCAACATCCCGTGTCGATACTGAGCGGGATCGGAGATCCCGCGAGGTACGCAAAGTGGTTCGAAACGTGCTCGCACGTTTCGTCATCACGAGACGGGCCGCCGTCTCGAACGACTTCGCTTTGCTTGACTTCGGACACCACACGAAATGATACTTACACAAACTAATCAAATGTGCATGACTCCTGTAGTCTCCCATCCTAATCCCTACGTTTATTATCACTTGATACGATAGTCAAGGTATGGGTATCGAAGAAGTCACGAAGACTGCACGTACCCGACTCTGCATAGAGTCTGGTGAGCGGTCGTGGCTCAAAGATGCCCGTTACACCGCACGAGACATCGCCAACGACACACTCCGACTCAAACAAGCAGGTCACTCACGCACCGAGATTCAGAAGGATGTTGATCGAGAGGACTTCCTTCGGAACAACAAGTGTGCGGTCGTCGGGAAAGCCCTGCAAGCGTGGGATTCCTACAAAGAACTCCTCAACTGGTGGCACGACCAAGACGACACTCACGTCGGAAAACCGTCGCCACCCGCCACGGACAAGAAAGGAGCCTACCCGCTTGTCATGGCTCACACCGAAGGCTACCGACTCACCCTCAACGATGAGGATGACCGGATTCAGTTCCGTGTGAGTCCGAAGCCATACAAGAAGGTGAGAGGACATCTTCGAGGGCGACAAGAAGACCTCAAACTCATCAAGGCAGCCTTGACCGAAGAGGAGTGGTCGTTGGGACAAGCCGAACTTCTGCACCGAGATGGCGTGTACTACCTACACGTCACGGCCAAAACAGAGATTGACGTGCCTGAACCCGAAGACGCGGACACACTCGTCGGCGTCGATATTAACGAGCGCAACATCGCCCTCACCGCTCTTGATCGTGAGACGATGGACACGCTCGGAACACTCGTGCTTGACTACGGTACGGTGAAAGCCGAACGCCAACGCTACCACACCATCACGAAACGTTGTCAGGAACACGGCCAACACTCTATCCATCACCAACTCGGTGAGAAAGAAGAACGCTACACTGCGTGGATTCTTCACCGAATGTCCCGAGTCGTGGTGGAGTTCGCTCAACAGTTCTCGAACCCAGTCATTGTGTTCGAGGACTTGAGCGGGATTCGAGACGCCATCAAGTACGGTACGTACATGAATCGGCGTCTGCACAAATTCCCGTTCCACATGTTCGAGCAACAAGTTCGATACAAAGCAACGTGGAATCAGATTCCGTGTGAGATGGTTGAGTCACCGTACAACTCGAAGTCGTGTTCGTGCTGTGGACACCGTGGCTACCGCCAAGGTCGACGGTTCCGATGTACGAATGATTCGTGTGGGGTTCAGCAAGACCACGCGGACCGGAACGCGAGTGTGAATGTGGCGTGGCGAGCGTGGGCAAAACACGCTGGTGTAGACGTTGAATCGGTTACTTACCGGACTCGCAAAACCCAGCCGTTTGTTCGGAAGGTGAGCCTGTCTGGGTCGGGGCGCTCTGTAAACCGCCCATCCTCATCCCGCGAAATCGCTTCGCGTGGAGTGCTATCGGCATAGGCTGGGGGAATTACAAAAGCCACGGGTCACCCGACCCGTGGTCGTTTACAAGCTGAAAATCGGGACGAACCGGAACGTGAGAAACGCGCCAATTGTCGCCAGCACGGGGACGAAGTTCTGAATCAGGATCACTCGTCCTGTCGTCGATGGATCAAACAGATCGGAAGCTTTCGGAATATCCTCTGGCTCTTCTTCACCGATCGCCGGCGCTGGCTCCCCTTCTTTCTCGGCGGTGAGGGCGCCCACAGAAACGCCGGCTTCATCTTTTCCGCGAACCGCGTCGCTCACCGTCGTCGTGCGCGTCGCTCGGCCCCAACCGAGACCGACGATGCTCATCGTCGCCACGATAACCAACTGCACGGGAATCCCGATCGCCGACAGCGCTGTGACGATGGTTGCGGAGACAGTCATCACGATCACGGCGGCCGTCAAAGGAAGATTCGTGATGTCGTTGCCCATCGTCTCGAGGGTTCGTCTCGCGATCGTAAACGCGCCGATGGTCACGGCGATGCCGGCGATGATGACGCCCCACTCCATGTTCCCGATGGTGGTGGTGAGCCCGGCGACGCTGAGGTCGAGGGGGTAATCCAGCGCGTCGCTGCCGACCAGTGGGGCGACGGCGTTAGCGACGTTCGAGGCACCCGAACTGAACGCCATGTAACAGCCGATGGCGACGACGAGCAGCGAGCCCGTAATCTCGCGTTTGTCGGTGCCCTCTTGGACGGCCACCGTCGGGATGAGTCCCGTTCGTTCGACCACCCAGAGGTGGGTTTCGCGACGGGAGATGGCGACCCACTCGTTGATCTGCGGATAGAAGTAACGCCCGATAACGCCACTGATCCAGAACGCGATGACCGGCGCGACGACCCACCAGGAGACGATTTCGCCCATCGTCGCCCAGTTGAGCGTGCCCGTCGCGAGGCCAAGTCCGGCGATTGCCCCGACGGCGGTCATCGAGGTGGACGCCGGGACGCCAAAGAGGTTTCCAGCGAAGAGCGCCAGCCCGATGAAAAATAGGATGGCAATGCCGGTCTCGAGAGTCATGATCCCCTCCGCGACGATGCCGTCACCGAGGGTTTCGACGACGGCTGGGCCGACGATCCAGCCCCCGAGGAAAAAGAAAACCGACATCAAGACGGCTGCGCCGACTTTCGAGAGTACCTTTGCCCCAACAGCGGGACCGAACGAGACGCCGGTCGTTGCGCCACCGATGTTGTAGCCGACAAAGAGGGCAACGAGGATGCCCGCAGCGAGGTATATCTCGATCACGATAGGGCCAAGGACGTGGATTCGTATAAACAATATGAAATCGGTCATCACC
Source organism: Natrialbaceae archaeon (assembly GCA_003552325.1). GTDB lineage: Archaea > Halobacteriota > Halobacteria > Halobacteriales > Natrialbaceae > Natronosalvus. The sequence goes on from PUKM01000009.1 coordinate 3,270, forward strand.
ACTCGTCACCTCACTTACGGCATGGATCCCGCTTCTGAGTCTGATAAACCATTGAAAACGAACAGCAAGCTATACCAGTACGTATCTCCAAGTCGAACGTGATGCCTACGGTAGAATACCTCAACTACGAAGTGCTGGACGACCAGGGCTGGGACATGGACGACGACGACCTCTTCGAGAAAGCTGCCGACGCCGGCCTCGGTGACGAGGATTACGGCACTCTCGAGGTCAACGAAGGCGAGTACATCCTCGAGTCAGCCGAGGCACAGGGCTACGACTGGCCCTTCTCGTGCCGTGCTGGGGCGTGTGCGAACTGTGCTGCCATCGTCACCGAAGGCGAGATCCAGATGGACATGCAACAGATCCTCTCGGACGAGGAAGTCGAGGACAAAAACGTCCGCTTGACCTGTATCGGCACGGCCGAGACCGACGAGGTCAAGATCGTTTACAACGCGAAACACCTCGACTACTTGCAGAACCGCGTCATCTGAACGGCATCGCCGCACCACTTTTTCCGGGTCTCTGAAGCGAGCATCAGCCCCGGTCCAGTGCCCTTGTGGGGTATTCACTCACACACTCCCTCATAATCGCGGGTACCTGAAGTGACCAAACGATCATCCCTCCTCTGGCTGTGGCCACGCTAGAAGCTTTTTATAAAAGTGGATGCCCCTCAGCACACTCGTGTCGTCTGCGTCCCGTCGTCAGAACGAGTCTTGTCGGAGACAGTCGTCGGCACTACCGACCGCGACGATCAGGCTGTGGGTGTTTCCTCGTCGGTTTCGGCCGTCTCCTCGTCGGTTGCGGTTGCCTGTTCCATGGCATACCCCGCGATACCGGCGGCAGCCATCCCGATTCCAACCGCTCGAAGCTGTCGGATGTACGCCGGCTTTGCCTCGAGCATGGCTGTATTCTCGAAGTTCTGGCCGAGCAGTTGTTTCAGGAACCACACGCTCGTCTGTGGGATGAGTGCCGTCACCACTCCCTGGCCGATCATCCAGAGGGCACCCAGTTTTCGACATTTTGGACCGTACATATCGATTGTTCGGGATTCCAAGGGAATAAATCCTCCACTGAGTCCCAGTTTGTGGGGGTCTCCTGCCCAGTCGACTGACGCCTCGTCTGTCCTCCCGACGTCGGGTTTGGTTTGGCACACGTTCGATGTGCCAGTGTGGTTGTCGCCAGTCGAGGTCGACTATAGTCCGTCGTAGGGCCCTGGCTTCGCACTCGTCAGCCGGTCGACTTGCTCGTCGGTGAGGTCGATGGTGGCGGCCGCGAGGTTTTCCTCGAGTTGCTCGACGGTCCGTGCACCGATGATAGGGGCGGTCACGCCGTCGCGGTGGCGCAACCAGGCGAGTGCAACCTGTGCCGGCGTAGCGCTCACCTCAGCGGCGACGGCCTCGAGTTCGTCGTGAACGTCGAAGTTCGCTTCGGTGAGATAGCCGTCTTTGAACCGGCTCGATTCGGCGGCCGTCGACTCCTCGGGAACCGCCTCGTCCCGAGAGTATTTTCCCGTCAGAAAGCCCTGTCCAAGCGGGCTCCACGGACAGACGGCGAGATTTCGTTCGCGAGCGAACTCGAGGTAATCGCCCTCGATCTCTCGGTCGACCAGGTTGTATCGGGGCTGGAGGATGGTAAACGGTTCCCACCCGTGGGCGTCCGCGACCGCGTTCGCGCGGGCGACTTTCCAGGCGTTTGGCCGTATCGTCGACGCACCGAGGTAGTGGACCTTGCCGGAATCGACGAGCCCGTTGAGCGTTTTCATGAGTTCACGGGTTGGCGTCTGATCGTCCCAGCGGTGGATGTAGAGCACGTCGAGGTAGTCGGTACCGAGTCGCTCGAGGATCGCTTCGACGCGGTGACGAAGCGTTTTCCGGTTGGTACCGCCACTGTTGGGGTCGCCGTCCCGGATCTGCCAGTAGATTTTGGAGGCGACGGTGTAGCGTTCGCGGTCGCGGTCGGCGAGCCAGTCGCCGATCCAGCGTTCGCTGTCGCCGCCACCGTAGACGTCGGCGGTGTCGATATACCGGCCGCCGGCGTCGGCGTAGGCATCGAGCAGTTCGTGTGCGCGCTCCTCGCTGATCTCGAGTGTCCCCGCTTCGGTCCGACGGCCAAAGCGCCACGTGCCGAACTGGAGTTCACTCGTCTGTAATCCCGTTCGACCGAGGGGCACGAACTCGAGATCGATCTCAGATGCTGGTGTCGTCATCACTCGAGGATTCAGGGTGTGGGCAAAAAAGCGTGCAGAAAGCGGCTATCGGAGAGCGCGTTCGAGGTCTCGGAGCGTCAGCGAACGATCGTGACCGGCACGGTCGCCTTGTCGATGACGCTTTTTGCGACGCTTCCGACGACCTGCTCTCGCTCGCTCGAGAGGCCGCGGTGACCGATGTAGATGGCGTCCACACTGCGGTCTGTGGCGTGGTCGGCGATCGCCGGAGCCGGATGGCCCGCCAGTAAGGTCGTCTCGAGGTCGATGCTCTCCTCGCGCTCCTCTGCGACCGATTTAGCCACGTCGCTGGCTCGCTCGAGGGTTCGCTGGCCGTGTTCGACGGCGGTATCGCCACCTGGCATCACGAGTTCGCCGTCGATGAGTTTCGTCTGTGGTGTCAGTACGTGGACGATCTCGAGGCGAGCGTCCATGGCAACGGCGTTCCGGCTTGCGACAGCCACCGCATCGTCGCTCTCCGCTGAACCGTCGGTTGCAACGAGATAGTGCATATACGAGTGTCCGCTGTCTCCGGACATAGTTCCGGTCTGAAGTTCCCAACGCTCGAGAACGACCCTTCGTGGGGTTCTCCATCTCGCACCGAGTGGAGAACATGCGGCTTAGTTGAATAGCCGGTTGAGGATGTACCGCTGGACCAGCCCCGGCTGTTGTTGATCGGCCGGTTGGACCATAACCGACGTCACGTCGACTCTATCGACGACTTCGTCGCCCGGACGGCCGAAAATGGACCCTCTGAGCCCACGGCTTTCAGTCCCGGTGACGAGGAGATCTGCCGTTTCCGCGAACCGAACGATCCCCTCGACCTGATCGTCCGTCTGTATGACGCGGGATTCGGCGGTCACCGTCAACAGCCGCATCAGTTCCTTGTGGTAGTCCTCGACCGCGCCCACCCGCGAGGCGGGAGCACCCTCAGGCACCGTCTGGAGCAGGGCGATACTGGCACCGGTTTCTTCAGCGATCGCATCCGCAACCAGGAGTTTGAGTGGGTCATAGGCACCGCGTCGTGCGACGACGGCAATCTCGTCAGCCCCCTCGAATCCACGATCCTCGACGAGTAAGACCCCACAGGGTGCGTGACGAAGCACGTAGTTCGTGATGCCCTCGGAGGGCCGTGCGTGAAACTCCTCTGGACGACGCTCGAGGAGTACCAGGTCGTGGCCCTCGAAGGCGGCGAACTCAGTGAGTGCACGGGGCGTACTCTCGCTCGTAATGCGTCGGTAATCTATCGGTGGCATCCCTGCGGATGCCGACCCTGCCGTCGATGAGGCCACGCCACCGCTCGTGCGCATCCCGGAATCTTCACCGGGGTACCACGAGGGCCGGTTATCCGAGAAGTTGAGCCACTCGGGCGGTGCTTCGCGGCTGACTTTCGGCCCGCTGTCGGTAAACACGCGGTGGGGGACCTCAGTGAACTCGGCAACGGTGACCGACCCCGTGTGCAACCGGGCCAGGTCAGTCCCCATCCGAACCATGTCGTCTCGAGCCTGCTCGCTCGTCTCGTCGGTGATCGCGACCAGTGTGTCGTACCGTCGGTCTTCGTCGAACAGCGCGGCGGTTCGGTCGATGGAGGTCTGCGTGATGCTCTCACGAACGCCGGCCCGCGCCGCACCCTCGCGGTCCACGCGTGGGCGCACGTACACGTAGTACCAGACGAGCGAGCCGGCGATGATCACGAG
>PUKM01000075.1 GCA_003552325.1 Natrialbaceae archaeon
AGCGGATCGGCAGCGGTCTCGAGACGGTCGAAATACTCGAGGGTCGCCTTCGAGTCGAAGGGGGCCCCGAACAGTTCCCCGAGCAAGCCATAGACGTCGATGTGGAGCCGTGGGCGGTACGCCTCACCGCCGAGTTCCTGGCTGCGTTCGCTGAGCCAGGCGACGTACTCGAGCAGACGCTCGCCCTCGGCGCCCACTTTCGCGTGACTGTTGAACAGACCGTGTGGAAGGACGGGCACGCCTTTGATACACATCTTCTCGGCGTTTCGGTACCGGTCGTCACCCGATTGGCCGAAGACGGGGATCGGGTCGGTTGCGGGTTCGGTTCCGACGTGGTCGGCCACCACGTCGGTCATCGTCGTCCGTTGGGCTCGAGCGGCCGCAGCCAGGAGGGCCTGTGAGACGCCGTATCTGATTGCGGTGTGGACGGTGGCTGGCTCCCCTCGCCCCGTCCTTCGGCCCTGTTCGCTGGTGGGTTCCAGTGACTCGAGGATCGCAACGGTGTCACCGAACGCTGCTGCCGGGCGACCCTCGAGCGCGGGAGCAACGACCCGTTCGACCGTCTCACGGGCCTGTTCGGCACGAAAGACTGGATCCCGGCCGCCCGCACCGGCGTACTGGACGGCGGCACAGTCACCGCGGACGACGGTGCCATCGGAGAGCGTGAGGTCGACGAGCAGGGCTTCCCCTGCCTGGCGAACGGCGTCGAAGCCGGGGGTGACCGGCGTGCCGTCGTAGCCGAAGCCGTCCTGGGTCGCCCCGGCTTTGATCGCCGCCTGGTCGTCCGCGTAGAATCCCGAGAGGCCGGCCACGGCCCGAATCGACTCAATCTGCACGGCGTTCACCCCCCAGTGGCCGCCCGATCAGGCGTCCGTCGCTGATCGCGTCCACATCGTCGGCGACCATCCGAAACGATCGCTCGCGGCCTTCGGTTTCCGCGCGCTGGGCGAGTCTGGCGGCGTGGATCGCTTTGATGTCTTCGCTCAACGCGAGATTCCCGAACTCGAGGATGCGAACCCGGCCGTCGTCGTCACGGGCGGGAAGCACGGCCCCCTGTGCGCTTTCACTCGGGGCGAAGGGCACGTCGAGTGCGCCCGTCTCGAACGCGCGAACGATTCCGCGGACGAGGTCGCCATCGCCGTGGGCGTCCACCGCGTCGAGCAACGCGCGGGTTTCACGCTCGATCAGTCGCTGTTCGTCGTCGATGCCGTCGATCGTGATCGTTTGCTCGAGGGCCATGTCGATGATCTGCCTGGTGGTTCGGAGGCCCGCAGCGTTCGCTTCCATGGTCGGCACCCCCCGGAACTCCTGCGGGGATTTCGTGATGACCTTGTCGGGGCAGCCGATAGCTGCGGTCAAGCCACCGAGGCTGATGACGCCGCTGGCTCGGGCCTCGTCGGGTGGAAACCCGCCCATCCACTCGTGGAAGACGGTCGTGACACAGACGTCGTTGGGAAGATACTCCTCGCCGAGGCTTCGCAACGCCCGGAGGGCGGCGACGTCCTGGACGACGTTGCCGACCTGTCCGTACCCGAGGGTGAGCGAGCGGACACCCTGTGTCGCCGCCAGCAGTCCCTCGAGGATCATCACCGTGATGGCGATCGACGGCGGGACGAGGGTCCCGGTCAGGGGGCCAAACGGCTCGCGGTTGATCCGGACGCCGCGTTCGGTGTACGCACCGGCGAGCCGGTCGACGAACTGCCAGTGTTCGATGGTCTTCGCCAGGTCGTGACGCTTCGTGTACGGGATGTTGTACGAGATGGGGCCACCCTCGAAACTCTGGAAGCCGCCGGCGAAGGTTATCGCCGCGAGGAGGCGGGCGTCCGGTGTCCCGTGACGAACTTCGATCGGGCCGTCGACGGCTTCGATCAGTGCTCGACACCCGTCGACGCCGTGGTTTACCGCGGGGAACCCGTTGAGTGTCTCACCACCTGACTCACGGGCAGCCTCGAGCGCCTCCTGGGCTTTGCCATACTCGTTGTCACGCGTGTACGAGTCGATGGTGGTCGGCAACAGATCGGCCTCGCCGGATTCGCGAAGATACTCGAGTAAGTCGATCTGGTCTTCGAGCAACGGGACGCCTGCCCGGGGCTGGAGGAGTGGTCGGTCAGCGGACTCGAGGACGTCGGCGAACCGTTTGTGTCGCGGGAGCGATTCGTGGTAGGCTACGGCCTCCTGGAAGTCGACTGCTTCGCCTGTTGGCCAGTCCGCTCTGATCGTCCGATCGATGCGTCTCAACTCGTCGGTTGACAGGGGCTCGTCGCCGATCATCTATGTCGTCACGGTGGCTCGTTCGTTCGCCGTCGTCGAAATGCGGAGGTCACGCTCGAGGGCGGCAATAGCGTCCTCGGGCGTGGTTTCGGCGTCGAACACGCGGTCGAATCCGAGCTCCTGGAAGGTTCGACGCGTTTCCTCGAAATCGTTCTGCCCGACGGCGAGGTTCCCACCGATGTACGTCAGGGCGTCGACGCCGTGGGCCTCGAGCGTCTCGTGAAAGCCCTGGCAATCCTGCTCGGCGTGACCGTAGAGTGAGGAAACTAATACCGCGTCGGCGTCGTGTTGTGTGGCTGCCTCGGCGAACTCCGTTTGGGAGCTCTGGACACCGAGGTTGATAACGGTCAATCCTGCTTGCCTGAACGCCTGCTCGAGGATCGTGATACCGACGACGTGCGCGTCGGACCCGATGACCCCGAGAACGACCGTACGGGACATTGTATGCAAAACCATTATAGACTGGCGTATAAACGTAACGATTGATAATGATAATACACCTAATACACGTTAGTCACCCTGGTTTGTGAGGGTGTGTCTCTGTCATGATTTATAGTAAAGGTTTTAGTGTCCCTGTCGTGACTCGAGGGCATGAGCGCGCTCGATTCGTTACGCGTCGTCGATCTCACACAGGTGCTCGCGGGCCCGTACTGTACGATGTTGCTCGCGGACATGGGCGCAGACGTCTGTAAGGTCGAACGCCCCGGTGGTGATCTGATTCGGGCGAATCCACCCTACGTCACCGACCCCGAAGCCGAGGCCTATGGCGGCTACTTCCAGAGCATCAACCGCGGGAAACGGAGCCTCGAGATCGACCTCGGTTCGGAGACGGGCCGGGCGGAGTTTCTATCACTCGTCGAAACCGCCGACGTGGTCGTGGAGAACTATCGTGCGGGGACTATGGAGAACTTCGATCTCGGCTACGAGACCCTCCGAGAACACAACCCGAACCTGATCTACTCCTCGATTCGTGGCTTCGGGGACCCCCGCACCGGGGAAACGCATCGTCAGGGTCAGCCATCCTTTGACCTCATCGCACAGGCGCTCGGGGGCGTGATGGAAATCACCGGTGAGGAGGACGGCCCACCGACGAAGGTCGGCCCCGGCATCGGCGACCTCTTCACCGCTACTCTGAACTGTATCGGCATCCTCGCCGCCGTCTATTACCGCGAGCGAACCGGCGAGGGCCAGTACGTCGACACCGCGATGTACGATGCGATGATCAGCCTGACCGAGCGAGCGGTCTACCAACAAAGCTACACCGACAATCCGCCAACACGCCAGGGCAACTCACACCCGACGCTCTTTCCGTACGACGCGTTCGAATCAGCGGACGGATACGTCGTCATCGCGGCCTTCAGCACGCCTCACTGGCACGCCCTATGTGAGGCGATGGGGCGACCGGACCTGGCCGTCGACTACCCGACTGCCGACAGCCGACGCGCGAACCGTGAGTCACTGAGAGCGGCAATCCTCGAGTGGACGCGCGGCCACTCGAGTGCGGAGCTGTGTGAAGCCCTCGAGGGCGACGTCCCGGTCGCGCCGGTACAGAACACGGCCGATATCTTCGCCGACCCGCACGTCCACGCCCGGGAGATGATCCACGAGGTCGACCAGCCAGGAGCCGAAAGCCGCGTCGAAATCGCCGGCAATCCGATCAAGATGACGAAAACGCCACCCAAACCGGGACGTCGAGCACCCTTACTCGACGAACATCGAGCGGAACTTCTCGGTGCGGGGCGAGAGCGTGCCAGTCAGGGTGCCGAATCCGACTGACGCCGATATCTAGTGCAATGACAATATTCTCGATCAGGACTCGAGCACCGTCAGATGGTGGCCGTCGGGATCGATCGCAACCAGTCGGTCGCCGTCGCGCTCGAGCGAGCACACCCATGGCTCGAGGGCGGCTGCCGTCGCCTCTAAATCGGCCGTTTCGAACCCGAGGTCGACGTGTAAGCCACCGCGTGCATCGGCGATCCCCAACTGCGGTTCCCACAATTCGAGGGCCACGGGGCCAGCCATCCGAACGCGGCGTCGACTGCTCCCCCGATCGATCGTTTCGAACCCGAGAGTTGCATACCGGTCTTCGGCCGCCTCGAGGTCGGCTACCTCGAGGACGATTTCGAAGATGCCATCGATCCCTGGTCCGGTGACGTCCTGTTGGCCGAGTTCGACACAGTTGCCGTCCGGATCGTAGAGATAGAGCGAGCGAGCCTCCCCAAAGCGGTGTTCCTGGAGGTCGTAGTCGATACTCAGGGACTCCCACCATTCGTCGTACTCCGCGTGGGGAATCGAGCAGGCAAAGTGGGTGTGCACGCCACCGCGGGGACGGCTCTCGGGACGGCGCAAGAGGAGCGCTGCGTCGCCCGTCTGAAAGGCCACTGCGGGTGCGTCTGTTGGGCCATCCACACTCGCACACTCGGACAATTCGAGCGTTTCCGCGTAAAACTGCCGGGCCCGCTCGAGATACTTCACCTCGAGGCCGAGCCAGGCGAGCCTCGTGAGCATAGCTGGCTCTACTCAGGGGGTGCTCAAAGGTGCATCGCCAGTTCCTACGTGTTCGACCACTGGATCGACCAAGTGACGCTTACTCGAGTACACTGAAAACTCAATCCCGCGTCAATCGTGGATTCGTCACCGCCCCGTTTGCGGCCGAGTCGAAATCACGGCAGTACTTCGCGAGCACGCCGCCCGCGTAGGGTGGGTCGGGCTGGGTCCACGCCGACTGCCGCGCCGCCAGTTCTTCCTCGTCGAGGTCGACCTCGAGCGTCCGATCGGGAATATCGACCGTCACGATATCGCCATCCTCGAGCAGGCCGATGGGGCCGCCGACGAAGGCCTCGGGGGCGACGTGGCCGATCATCGGGCCACGGGTCCCGCCGGAGAAGCGACCGTCGGTGATCAGCGCAACGTCGTCTTCGTGGCCCGCGCCGACGACGGCCGCGGTGACGCCGAGCATCTCACGCATTCCCGGGCCGCCGCGTGGACCTTCATTTCGGATCACGATCACGTCACCGCTCTCGAGGTGGCCCTCCTGGACGTAGGCCATCGCCGTCTCCTCGTTTTCGAACACTCGAGCGGGGCCCTCGTGGTGGAACGCGTCTTCGCCAGTCACCTTGAGGACTGCACCATCGGGTGCGAGGTTCCCCTCGAGGATCTTGATCGCCCCTTCGGCTTGCTTTGGCTCTTCGACGGTATAGAGAAAGTCAGCGTCGAGGTCCTCGTCTACGGGGAGGCGGCCGGTGTCCTCGAGGTGGGCGAGTTCTTCGGCCAGCGTTCGGCCGGTGACGGTCATCGCGTCGCCATGGACGAGTCCGGCCTCGTACAGCCGTCGGAGGACGACCGGGACGCCACCGAGCTCGTGGAGGTCGTTCATGACGCTCGAGCCGCCGGGCTGGAGGTCGGCGATCTTTGGCGTCCGCTTCGAAATGGCGTCGAACTCGTCGATCTCGAGGTCGACGTCGGCTTCGCGGGCGAGTGCCAGCAGGTGCAAGACGCCGTTCGTCGAGCCGCCGATGGCCGTCTGCAACGCGATGGCGTTCTCGAAGGACTCCTTCGACAAGATGTCCGAGGGACGACGGTCTTCCTCGACGCACTCGAGGGCCAGTTTCCCGGCGCGCTCGGCGACGGCGTAGCGTTCTTCGTCTTCGGCCGGCGGCGACGCACTGCCGAGTGGAGCCAGGCCGAGGGCTTCGGAAATCGAGGCCATCGTGTTGGCGGTGAACATCCCTCCACAGGAGCCCGCCCCGGGGCAGGCTTCCCGCTCGAGGTCGTCCAGTTCGTCGCTGTCCATCTCGCCGGTCGCGTGCGCGCCAACTCCTTCGAACACCTGAACGATGGTGACGTCTCGGCCATCGTGGTGACCGGGCATGATCGAGCCGCCGTAGAGGAACACACTCGGGAGGTCCGTTCGGATGGCGGCCATCATCATCCCCGGCAAGTTCTTGTCACAGCCAGCGACGGTCACGAGACCGTCCATCCGTTCGCCGAAACTGACGAGTTCGACGCTGTCGGCGATGAGTTCCCGAGAGATGAGTGAGGCCTTCATGCCTTCGGTCCCCATGGAAATCGCATCGGAGATAGTGATCGTCCCGAACTCGATCGGCATCCCGCCAGCGTCGTCGACACCCTCGAGGGAGGCCGCGGCGACGTCATCGAGGTGGACGTTACAGGGAGTGATATCGGCGGCTGGGTTGGCCACACCGATCAGGGGTGATCCCAGGTCATCGTCGTCGAATCCCATCGCCCGGAACATCGCCCGGTGGGGCGCCCGTTCGGCCCCTTCGGTGACATCTCGGCTCTGTAACCGCCCTGCTTTACCGTGATCGAACACGTCGTCGCTCATACTCGGAGGTTGACTCGAGGGTGTATAAGTGACGCCTCTCGGTCAAGCGTTGCACCGGGCTGGGTGCTGATCGCTCTCGTGATCGCCACGTGCAGGCACAACCACACAGTAATAACAAGTGCGGGTCAGCCAACCGTCTGACACCTATCGTTCGACTATCAACGGGATTTTTATATCCGGTTGTGGGCGGCTCAAATATGACACAGGATCACCGACTCGGCTACCGAATCGTCGATGCTATTTCGAGACGAACGAACACCGATCCACTCGAGTTAACCCCACGGCTCCACGATGTCATCGACGTCGATGCGCTCGAGGCCTTATACCGTGGTGACGGAACCGATGGCCCAACGGTTCGATTTGAATACGGAGAGTACCTCGTTCGGGTCGACGGGCCCGAGTCGGTGACGATTACCCCGAACCG